>PEZW01000018.1:28419-139675 GCA_002773985.1 Candidatus Berkelbacteria bacterium CG10_big_fil_rev_8_21_14_0_10_43_13 | reverse complement strand
TTCGACTCTGAGGTCTAGCGACCTCGTCGCTCAGACTCGAATGAGCTCTCCAGCCTCAGGCAGGGATGACAAACATGAAGTGAGAGAGTAGTTACACAAAAAATGTTTGACATTCATACTGAATTTTGCTAGATTAAGACTGTTCCAAAGACCACATGCGTTGTTGAGAAGCAAATAAGTCTTGTGCAGGATGCGTGCGATAGCACGCAAGAGACAAAAGAACAGAGTATAAAGTATGGAGTTATTAGTATTCTAGATATACTTGTAACTTAATACTAAATACTAAATTACTCTTGTCTTGTAAAATCCTGCGCGAAAGTGCAGTTTTTTTGTCCCCTCGGGACAAACCCTCCGTAGCCCTCGTGGGCGAAGGACGGGTCAATCAGCTTAATTCTGAATTCTATATTCTTAATTCTGGAGCATCATGGCCAAGACAAGAACAAAAAAAGAAGAGATAGTTTCCAAGCTCGATACTCAATTATCTGAGGTCAAAGCTGCAGTTTTGGTCAGCTACAAGGGGATGAAGGTAAACGAGACTGAAGAGTTACGGAATATCTTGCGCGAAAAAGGCGTTTCTTTCAATGTGGCAAAAAACACATTGGTAAAAATTGCTTTGACCAAGCAAGGTATCGAGTTTGATAAAACTATCTTCGAAAAACCGATCGCAATTGCATTTGCCAATACTGATGAAGTCACCGCTGCCAAGGAGATCGCTCTCTATGCCAAAAAGAATGAGGCGATTGAAATTCTCGGTGGTATCTTGGAAAACAAGATGATTGATGCCGCGATGGTGTCACGTCTGGCCTCACTACCGTCACGAGAAGAGTTGCTCGCCAAAATGGTTGGTTCTATCGCCTCACCGCTTTCCGGTATGGTCAATGTGATGGCCGGAAATTTGAGAGGATTGGTCAATGTGCTGAAAGCCGCAAGCGATAAGCAATAAGCAGTAAGTAGTAAGTAGTAAGTTGTAAATAATAAGTAGTAACCATGTCTGTCATTCCCGCGAAGGCGGGAATCTAGGCAATACAGACATTAAGGAATGGATTCCCGCCGGAGTTTACCCCGTACTCTGATACGGGGCGGGAATGACGACTCAATTTAAGTAATTATAAGCAAAATAAGTTAAGGAGAACAAATGGTTGATGAAGAAAAAAAGGAAGTTGTTGAGGAAACAGCTACGGAAGTAAAGACCGAAGTTGTTGTAGGGGAAAAAGAGGACAAGCCCTCCTCCGACAAGGCTACGGCGGGTAAAGAAGTTCCTGCTAAATTCAAGGATTTAGTTGAAACTATCGAAAAATTGACCGTACTCGAATTAGCCGAGCTGGTCAAAATCTTGGAAGATAAATTCGGCGTTTCCGCCGCCGCTCCTGTAGCGATGGTTGGCGCTGCTCAGCCGGCTGGTGGTGCTGAGCCAGCTGAAGAGAAGACAGCATTTGATGTTGTTCTTGCCTCTGCCGGTGCTCAGAAAATTGCTGTCATCAAGGCAGTACGCGAAATCAAGCCAGACCTTGGCTTGAAAGAAGCCAAGGATCTCGTTGACGCCGCGCCAAAAGACATCCTCAAAGGCGCCAAGAAAGAAGATGCCGAATCTGCCAAAGCCAAGCTTGAAGCCGCCGGCGCAACAGTTGAAATGAAATAAATTAGTTCATAAAGTGGAAAGTTCATAAAGTTCATAAAGTGGGGACTATAAACCCATCTTAAGTGAAAAGTTCTTAAAGTTTGTGAAGATAACAAAAGTTAAAGAAGGCTCTTAGAGCTCACAAATTCTTTATAAACTTTCTAACTTTAGTAACTTTACAAACTTATACCAATTGCCCCGAGCCGAAGGCTTCCCTTTGGGATATGGGGCTTTTTGGTATCATAACCACGAAACCGCGAAATAATACTAAAATACAGGACTTACGCAAAAGCCTCGTAGACCACGCTTTAGCGTGCTGTGATTACACACAACCAAATTGTTTAATTCAGCTCCAACAAGCTAATGCTTGCGCTACGGTGCATAAGTCCTATAAAATACAAAAATTTAGGCTTGGTATTTGAATATTGCTTAGAAATTAGAAATTGACAGTCTGTCTGTCATCCTGAGCGAAGCCGAAAGGCGTAGCCGAAGGATCTGAACATTATTTAGAAATTAGCCAATGTATGTTCTAAAACGAAAATTAAAGAATGGAACTAGGGTCGGCAAACTGTACACTCCTCACGGAATGATCAGTGCTCCTTTTTTCATGCCGGTCGGCACTGTCGGCAGTGTCAAGGCGATGATGCCTGCAGAATTACGCGCTATGGGAGCGGAAATTATCTTGTCAAACACTTATCACCTTTATCTGCGTCCAGGCGAGAAAAACATCAAGAGTCTCGGCGGACTGCATAAATTTATGAATTGGGATGGACCGATCCTGACTGATTCGGGCGGATACCAGGTTTTTAGCTTGGCAAGGGGTAATAATTACAGCAAAAACACTGTCATTCCCGCGCAGGCGGGAATCCAGGCGAACCAAACACAGCAAAACAACTTCCTGGATCCCGGCTCTCAAGCTACAGGCCGGGATGACACATTGAAGTCAATGGTCAAAATCACGGATGATGGTGTCGAATTTCGCTCGCACCTCGACGGCAGTAAACATTTCTTTACCCCAGAAAAGGTGATCGACATTCAGCTCGATCTCGGTGTCGATATCCTGATGCCGCTCGATGTTTGTCCCAGTGGAAAGGCAACACGAGAAGAGGTTGAGGAGGCAGTACGACTGACAACAGAGTGGGCGAGGCGAGCGAAGGCGCATTTTGACAAAAAAGTAGCAAGTACCGAGTACCGAGTACCGAGTAAACGCCCATTGCTTCATGGTATTATACAGGGTGGCTTGTATGAAGATCTACGACGAAAGTCGGCGAGTGAATTGATAGAGCTTGATTTTGATGGCTACTCTGTCGGCGGACTGGCAGTTGACTTCGAAACGCGAGATATGTGGAATATTGTGAAATTGATGGGGGAGATCTTACCGGAAGATAAACAGCGTTATCTGATGGGTGTTGGCACACCGGACGACATCATCAAAGCAACACGACTAGGCATGGATATGTTTGACTGCGTCCTGCCGACACGACTAGCACGGCACGGATCTGTTTATATCAAAAACCAAAAACAAAAAACCAAAAATGATTCGGAATACGAACTTATAAATTTATTGAAAAGTGAGTATCGCCTAGATGACAAGCCGATTGATGAAAATTGTGGTTGTGAAGCATGTCGAGGAAATTTCTGGAGCAGGGGAAATTCCGAGATCTCGCCGAAGATTAATGCGAAGGCGGATGGAGGTGGCTTTAGTCGCGCTTATATCTCGCATCTCCTGCGCTGCAACGAAATACTCGGTCACAGACTGACGACGACACACAATCTCTGGACATATCTGAATCTGATGTGCGAACTAAGGACTGAAAAATGAAAAAATCGCCCTTTTTTCTCTTGACATTTATGGTGGTTGTGACAGATAATTGAGTCAATATTTAATCTAGAATGGGAGGGATATGGCTGAGACCCAAAAACCAGGTCCAGAAATAATAGAAGAACCGGTACAGGGTGAAAACATTGACGCCGCTCTGAACGCAGGCGGAGATATCAATAAATTTATTTTAAGATATAACGAAAAACATCCAGGAGGAGAACTAAGTGCTGCTGACTCAGAGAATGAGAAATATAAGCAATTGGTTTTTTTACAGCAACATGTCAAACAGACTGGTAAAGAAGTAAAAAGCTTCTTAATATCTGAAATAAAAGCTGATGGCATCACTCTGGATAGCCAAGCTTTTCAAGGCGAAGACGGCGACGTCATCGAGGATTTTCTTATTGCTGAAGCTGTCAAAGATCTAGAAGCTGCTCCTATCCGGCTTCAGGAAATTCATGATAATCTCGCGAACTATTACAAAACTAAAGAGCAAATTGGGGTGATTGAGGGTGAGATCAAGACTAAAACGAAAGATCTCGAATCATATCAGGGGGAAGTTGATGCTGTGTCGAAAATTTCTGGATTCAAGAGAGGAATTGGACGAATGTTTGCGAGCCCAGAGGAAAAAGCGACGATGCGGCAAGCGCGCACAAATGGCATCAAAAGCGGCTTTTTAAATGGTCGTATGAATACAGAAGCAATTGATTCAGCCACTATCGGCCGCGAAAAATCGATTGCAAACAAAGAAGAGGCTCGTGAAATGCTGGCAGAAGAGGCAAAGCAGATGCGAATCGATCTTCTCAGAGATTTAGGAACAGATACAGGCATTATCGCTAGAGCTATGGAAATCGCCACAAAGAGAATGAGAGATTCAATTGCCAATGCTGATAATCTAACCTTGTCCCAGGCAGAGCAAGAATTTGATCAATTTGAATCATTGGAGGAGGCAGGAGAGAACAGCGAAATAAATTATCTTCCTCAGGGGTCGGAACGGGAACAGATGAGAGAACAGTTGGATAACGCTGTGAAAGAGAAATTAGTTGTCGAGATGCGTGAAGCAGTTGAGCAATTTCCACTTGGGAACAAACAGCTTGATCGGATGGAAAAATTACTGGTGAAATACACCAGCCGTGAGAGGGTTGGAAATGAACGGGACCCTGATTCTGCTAGGGATTTTGTCCTAAATAACCTAAAGTTAATTTATGATAAAATGGCAGCCGATCCAAAAGGAAACAATAGTATTAAGAAGCTTCTGGTCGAACGAGCGTGTTGGAAGATGGATCCGCCAGTTGAAATAAAGAATCTTGTTGTTGACGCTAAAGACAGCAGTAGACTGGAAAGTTATGACCAAAAGCAAATGGCTGCAGCAGCTAAATCTAAGGCAACACCACCTGTGGCGCCAGGCTCGGCTCCGAAGCCAGTATCATTAGGGTCATCAGATCCAAATCCAAATGATGGCGGTGAACACACTCTTTAAACCTATTTAATCAGGAGAATAAAATGAAGCAAATTGACTTTGATAAATTAGAACAAGATATAGTCGCCGGAAACAAAGATGCTGCATCAGACATGCTGGTTAGTTTTTTTGACTCTGATCTGACACCGCAAGAGCGAGGTGAGATAATGTTGAATTTTGCTATGATCTACGCCAGGGTCAAGACCAAGATAAATCAGGCTTATTTGGAAAGTCTGGAAGCTACATTGTCAGACTTAAAACTAGTCGACCAGCTTGAGCGGGAAGGAAACGAGAAGGTCGATTTAGACGATATACGTAAGCGAATACAAGGGTCGTAGAAACCAAATTTAAGCACAACAAAAAAACTTTGTCGAGATGTCTTGACAAAGTTTTTTTATCGTGTTACAATGCGGAGTTCTGTGGTTAGACTTCACTCACCACATCGGAGGGTGAGGAGGCGGTCTCAGGAGGCGTATTCAAAAGAAGAAAAATAGTATGCAGTATAGAGTTATGAAGTATTTTTAATAAATACCTATAGATTCATACTTTTCTACTCTTGTCTATTATTATATTCTGCGCTAGTTTCTGGTGTTCGTTGGCTCCCCTCCGCCTTCGAACGCCAGAACTTTGGCGCAGATAGAAACGGATAAATTGCGCCAGAGAAGGCGCCAACTAAATATCAGGCGATAGTGTCCTGTGTAGTCATTCTTGGCCTTCGGGTCGAGACTATGGGTTCCCCCTCCACCCGTAGAGTTATGCAGGACGTTGTCGCCTGTTTCTAAAACAGGGACAAAGTAGAACCTTAAAAATGTATAAATAGGTAAACATCTCGAGCAAGTAGCTGTCAAATATTGACAGCTACTTGCTCGAGATGAGCCCGTAAAAGTCAGATCGACTGACTCCGGAAACATAAGATTTTCCGGACGGTGAGCGCCTGCGCCGCGTAGGCGCAAGGAAGCTTCGATGAAGACCAATTGTTGGTTCGTCAGCGCCCTCGCGGCGTTGAGTCTCGTCACCGCCACCTTCGCCGACGGCCCCGCGCCGACGGCGAAGCCGGAGGTGACGATCGAGTCCGTCACGCCCGAGAGGGCGAAGGCGGACAAGGCGTACCACGACGCTTTCACCAAGGCTGACGTGGAGGGCATGCAGGCGGCAATCGCCGATCTGCGTGCTCAGCAGACTGCTGCTGCTGCGGTGCCGGCAGGTGTGGCGTACGGTGCGCCCATTTACACCTATCAGCCCGGCGCTCCAGTGTACGAGTTCAACCCCCAGCTCACGTTCAATCCGACGATTGTCGTCGATAAGGATGATGGGAGTGTTGGGGTGACCCCGACCGCTACTACGACCACACCGCAGCAGCAGGTCGTGGTCGTTCCGGGTGCTGGTACCACCGGCCAGCCCGGCCAAAACGGGGTCAATGGTCAGAACGGTGCGCCAGCCGCCGCTGCTTCGGCGGCCGCTACCACGGATGGCTCGCAAGAGTTGACCGGAGAGGGTGCCCATCCGGCAGAAAGTGCCGAAGGCACCACACCGGACCAAGCCGAAGACGCCCAGTCGATGGACAAGCCGACTGAGGCTGATCGGACTGGTGACGACAGCGTCACCACACGGGGTCAGAAGGATCAGTCGACGGTCAACATTGACTGGACCAGGACGATCTCATGGATCTTCATGTTCTGGCTGCCGTTGGTCTTGGTCTGGGTGTTTGTTGCCCAGATCATCAAGATCGTTGGTGCGGTGGCCGGCGGCAGCTGGACAGGAGGAGACGTGCTGGGCGTCCTCTGGCGGATCGCCGCAATCGCGGCGTTCGCCTGTGTGGCTGCTATCCCGTTTGTGAAGAGGATGTAGCCAACTAGAGTCCCTACCTCAGCATGACGCTGACGGAGGGTTTCAACCGACTCCCCCATAAGGGGAGTCGGCACTCGGAAGGGTTCAATAGTAAATATTGATCTTTTCCGTAGTGCAGTATTGACAAATAAAGTTAAATATTGTAAAATGCATCCATGCACGGTGGGTTCGACGAGCTCACCACAGATCGGTTTTTCTGACAAAGGGGAAGTCGGAGAGGGTTTATTCGCGCCAGAATTGGTGACAGTATCTTGGAGGATAAGTAAGCGATAGTGTCCTGCGTAGTCGTTTCTATCGTAAGATTGAACTATGGGTTCCCCCTCCACCCGTAGAGACTATGCAGGACGTTGTCGCTTTCTTTCGTAAAGCGGTGCAAAATAGTACCTTGACAATAAAATAGAGAAATACCCAAGTCTTTCCGAGCAAGTAGCGGCTAAGAGTAGATCGTGGATTGTAGATAGTGGAACGGGGAACAGAAGCCAGATATTACGATCGCTTAGCTATTACTTGCTCGGAAATGACACACCGAGACATTTGTGGACTGAGTTCCACGAACAGTGCCTGTCACGCGCCGCGCCACGGCGCGGAAGGGATACGGACATGAAAACCTCGAAGATTGGTTTGTTCGTTCTCGCCGCCATCGTGGCGGCGACGTTCGTTCCTGCTTTCGGGCAGGACCTGGATGAGCCGGCTCTCGAGCTGGCTCAGATTGGGCCGACCGACGACGGCGTGCAAGTCATACCTCACGAGTCGGCTCCGGCCGCTGCGCCGGCTCCCCAGCCGGCTGCTGTCGCTCAGGTCAAAACCCAGATCGTGCAGCTCAAAACTGCACGGCGGATCAAGCAGCGTGAGGCTGTCCGTGTTGCCGCCACCCACGGCACCCGCGACCCGCGGGTGAAGCGGATCCAGGGCGAGATCAGGAGCATCAGCTCCAGGATCAACACTCTGGAAAACAGGGTCAAGAACCTTGAAGGTCGAGTGGGAATCGCGGAGAACAATATCAAGTATCTTCGCGATAACCCGCTTGGCGGTACGCAGGCGTCTCACGCGCAGGTCTACCGTGATTTGCGTGGTGCAGGGTTTGTAACCGGCGGCGACGTGGCGGAGAAATTCGCTACGAAGGAAGCGTTGGCACAGGTCGACTCTCGCGCCGAAGCGGGTGTGCTGGCGGTGGGCACGATGCCCGCTGCTGTTGCCCCCGCGACGACGGTGCCGGCAACTCCGGCAACTGCTGGGTTGGATCCGCTAATCGCTGATCCAAACGCCGCTCCGGCGGCGTTGGACCCCATCATCAAGGACCAGAACGCGCCAGTTGGCGCCACGGTCCCGATGGCGGGAACGGCGACCGTCGCATCCGCGACGGCACCGACTCCGACCCCTTCCCAGACTGCCGGTCAGTCGTCCAACGTCAATGTGACGATGGATGCGGCGACCGCCTGGGTTGTGGGGACGATCCTGGCGATCATCGTGATCGCCTTGGCCGTCATCGTTTGGCGGAGCTGGGATAGTCGGGGCAATCCCGGCTATACCGCTCGGCTCCGCCGAGCGGTCGCCCCGGCGATCCCCCTGACGAAGGGGTCGACGGAGGAGATTGTGGACACGGACGAGAGCGGTCCCTGGGGAGGGGTCCGAACTCGGACGTACCGTCTCAAGCGAGTCGGCACCTAGCCGCTCGAAACCCGCTCACCAACCTTCCAAGTTGGGCGAGCATTGCCGACACCCCGCAGTTTACTGCGGGGTGTTCGAGTTTTATTGACCATTTTAATGATGGTCTTTTTTTGTATAGAACGACCCCATTTATTCTCTTTGGAAAGGAGAGGGGACAGGTTGCGCTGAAAAATATTACTGTGTTACAATGAATTTAATTGTTTGAAGTAGTGTTATTTCTTTTGTTTTTGATGTAAAATAAGAAAAAGATTTAGAACTCGGAGGGAAATATGGCTGTAGGTCCAGGTCCATTAGCGGCATTCGGGCGAGGTGTCGATATCGGAGTTAGAAGTGCGTCAAACTCTGACGGATATGATTCCGGGGCTGGTTTTAGTGTGGAGAGAGGACAGGCGACCAGAGAAGCAGCGAGATCGCTGGCCGAGGAAGAGAGAAATCCCGAATTATCGTCAGAGATTATTGATGAAACTGACGCTGATGCTGTGCTATTGCAACAGATCTTGGCTGATCGTCGCGGTCTTCGCGGTGTCTGGAATAGATTCAAGAATAGTCGGATTACGCGTGGAGCCATAACTTGTCTGAAATGGGGTGCAGCAGCAGCAGGAGTTGGTCTTGTGGCTGGTGCAGTCGCTGGTGGCGGTTTGGCGCTAGTTGCTCCCGGTGCTATGATTGCCGGCGCGGTTGAAGGTGGTGCAGTGGGTGCGGCTATCGGTGCATTTACTGGAAAAATGGCTGGCAAAGCAAGACAGGAGAATGCGGCAACATGGATGTCAGATCTCAAAATTTTGCGAAGCACGCATGCAGAACTCGGCAGAACAAACGAGGGGGAACTTTTGGTCGCGCTCGGAGTGATGCGTAACGCAATAATGGATAGAAAAGTACGTGGTACTGATGCTACTCGCATGGAGATGGTGCTAAAGTATCGTCAAATCAAACAAATTCTAGCAACTCGTCGCGAAGAAGCCAGAGCAGAGGGTCTTGAGGGTGAGGATATGAATCCGGCGATCAGGGCCATCGATGAGGCTTTGCAGGAATCTAATGGCGAGCTGCAAGCAATTTCTGATATGGCTGGCGAAACATACAAAGAAGCATACGACACGCTAGTTGAAGACAAAAATGCAATTGTTCGAGCGTTTATACGTAAGAATGCCCTGAAAAGAGGTGCCTTTGGTGCAGTCTTTGGTGCGCTGGCGCCAATGGTTCATGCCGCGTTTGCTGGTCCGGATTCGGCGGTTAGCACTGTGGGACAGGGGACAGCGCTTGGCTCTGAAAGTGCAAACGCAGTTGCCGGCGGAAGTCATGCAGCCGCCACCGGAGCACATGTTGCTGGTGAAAGTGCAGCCATGGCCAAGATGCATGCCCTACAAGGGACTGATCATATTGTTCAAGAAACAGCGACCCATGCAACGAATATGAACGATTATATGGCAGGAATGCATGGTAACACAATGGCATTTCCTCCAGGGACTGACATGGCTATAATGGATCACTTGGCTCGGCTAGAGAATGCTGTTAATACTGCTAGCACGCATGGGTCACTGGCTGGTCTCCATGGTGGGGACCTGGCAAGTTTTGGCTCAGTGCTTCATGGTGGGATGTCAAACCTTCATCAAGTTTCCGATTTTCTCTGGCACCACAACATAGACTCAACTTTTTCAATCAATGGTCAGCCGTTTGCTGAATTTCTAGCGACAAACCAGAGCACTTTTTTGGGCTTTCCTGATGTCGTGCAATCATTTATTTTGAGTCATCCATCTATAGCGCCAGATCTATTTGCACTGGCTCAACACGGGACTCCGGCCGCGGCTTCGGCTCTGGTCACTAAGCTTTTTGAGGCTGCTGCGATGGCGACACCATTTATAGTAGCTGCAGCACCGTCTGCTGCACTCGGTGGCGTAGCAGCGGGGATGACGCCGCGATCACTTAATGTCAAGGATGAATTATATCAAGATAAAAATAAATATATTAGCGATGTACGCAAAGAGGCCAACAAGGAGGTCACTGAGACTAATGCTGATATTCTCAAGCGTCGGCAGGAAGCACTGAAGACTCGCTTGATCGGGGCAAGAGTCGAATTAAACAGCACCACTGTTATGGCAGGTATGTTTGCCGCTGCCGCTACCGCCGGAATTGCACCGAGACCAGATCAGCTTTTTGATATTGCTAATATTGATGGAGACGGGAATATTATATTTGTCAATCGTAATACTGACTGGGACAGAAACCTGCGGGCTCGGCGTGTCAATCCTTATCCTTCTATAAATCTGCGCCAAATTACTAACGATGATCGAACAGATCTAGATCCGGCCAGAGCCATATTCATAATGAGTGCCCCTGAGGTAGATAATGATAGAGTTATAGAAGCAGAAGATGAGGCGGAGGCCACGACGGCAGAGGCAGCCAGAGAGGGGAGTCTTGCTGAGCTTAGGACAATATTGACTAACCAAGAAGTCATCTTGACTGATGGATTCATTAATAGTTCCGCTGTCAGAGGGGATCCCGTTGACAAAGCTGCTTGGGTTGTTAATCCTCGATTTCAAATACTGAATATTGCTGACGGTCTGGACGGACAGATCAATTTTGCTCCACGTACTGGTGCTACTGGCGCTGCAGCAATCCCAATTATAACAATGAAGAGTATTGTTCAAGCGCTACCATCTGGTGACAAATATCGGTTGCGTTTTGATAGAATTCAACCGGTCAACACGCTACCCACTATCACTCCGAGTGTGCCTGGTGCGCCTGCAGCCCCAACGGCTCCGGCAGCGCCCGCAGCCCCAACTGCGCCAGCAGGTCCTGACCGGTCTGTTCTCGAGGGGGAGTTTATAACAGGTAAGGGCAGAGAACAAGAAGGTAGAGTTGTGGATATTGGAGGTAAAAAATTTTTTAGAGTTGCGGCGCCTGTGCCTGCTTTAAATAATTCAGTTGATTTTCCTTTGGACAGCACTGTCAATTTACCGGCAGGAACCTCAGATTTGCGTGGCTTAAGAATTAGGTTTAATGAGGTAAAGATCACCGGCGGCAATCCAACCTTTAGTGGTGATGTATTCTTCACGGCCAATGATTCCGGTACTCAAGTAAATTATGTTCCGGAACAAAAGTTTGAAGCTGCACCGCCTGCAAAAGGTACTAATCCAAAAACAAATTATCTTGATACCCTGCGAACCATTGCAACAGCGACGGGAGTCAACGCTGGTATTGCTCATGCCCAGATGATCTATTCACGTCTTCTAGATCCTAATCATTATTTGAGATTTGAATACGCAGAACCAGCTGCTGGTGGGGCTACGGCAACTCCAGAGAAATATCACTTTACTGAGTTTGAGCTTGATGGCGCTATCGTGTCTGGTACTGACCATATAATTGAACGATCATTGCTAGATACTAATGCGTTTGTTCGTCTTCAACAAGATAATATATAAAATTTGACATTATAAGGAGGGCAAGATGGCAGATGATGCGGTAAAAACAACAACAGACGACAACTCGACTGAGGATATGAAAATTCTTCGGCGTCGGCTGATGGAAGATCTACAACTCGTTGATCTTTCGCCGGAGCAACAAAAGGAGTTTGAGGAAAAGATTGACACACTTGTGGATAATCGGATCAAAAACCTGATGCTTGTCTACTTGCCACAGGAAAAGGTCAAGGAGCTGAGCGAGATGTGGGATGAGGGTAAAGAAGAAGAGATACAGAAATTTCTCGAGGAAAATGTCGAGGGTTGGAACGACAAAGTTCTCGATGAGTTTTTTGCGATACGTGAAGAATTAATTGCCAAGATGAGAAATCATGCCAAGCCAAGTGACGACAACCAGCCAGCAGTCTAATCTTATTAAATTTGATTCCGCTGCAAACGCGATCGGTCCAGATAAAATACCGACACCAGAGGAGGTTTTGAGACTTAAGCTGGCTGTTGAAAAACTACCCCCTGATCAAAAGGATTGGTTGCGAGGTAAAATAGCCGATACTTCGATCGAAGATGCAAGTCCAGAGTCTTTTGATTTGGAGGACGAATTGGTAATAGATAAAACAGATGCGCAGAAACCTGATCTAGACAGTGATAATATCGCGAATAACTCTACAGTTGAACAAAATCCAATTGTCGAAGCAGCTTCTGAAACGAAGAGTGATATCGTTGAACTACGCAATATTGTTCGTGATTATCTCGAATTAATCGGCCAGACAAATTATGCATCCTCAATAGCCGGTGATGTTGCGACTAAGCGGTCTGTCGAGGAAAATCGAGTGAAGCTTGTCGATAAACGAATTCAGATTTTGGCTATTTTTCGTCAGGCTTTAACTGACGGTGTAAATGATCTTGAGATTGAGTCAGTTATTAAAGATGCTGGAGGCGACAAGTCAAACACGTCTGAAATTGCACGGGACATGATCGATTTCTGGGAGCATTCGAAATTCAAACAACATCTGCTTCAGCATCTTGAACAAAACCCTCTTGTGCGCAAGGAGCCTGTGAATAAGTCAGAAAACAAGACAAAAATTGAAGTAGAATTACCGATATTAAAGTCTGATTATTCTGAACCAGTAAAAACGCTTGCCAAGAACCAACTCACTCGGGGTAACACAGAATCAATTGTTGAAAACGATGACAATTTTACGATAAATCCACCTCTTGCAGAAGAGCCAAATGCGAGTATTGAGCCAGCCAAACCAGTCGATGAAATAGCTTCACTGGTCGAAATGATCCCAGAAAAAGTGACAGAGCCAGCACCTGTAGCTTCTGAGCCAGTGGCCACAGCTGTACCAGCCACCGAATCGGTTATAGAACCAAAGCAGCAGGAGCCAGAAATAAGCCCGCAAGCAATGATTGAAAAAGTGGTGGAGCCAGAGCCGGAGAAAGATCAAAGTCCGATTTTGAATTGGCTAGAGGTGGTTAATACGGGTAAAGAAGGTGGTCTCACAGCAGCGTCAGTTGCTGGTAAAGGTCCTGGAGCGGTAGAGCCACAGGGCCAAGAGGACAGAAAATAAGCATGTACGACGGAGGGACGACATATTATGGTAGCAGCGCGACGACGGCATCGAGTGGGATGGCGTGGTATTTTTGGTTACTAATTATTTTTGCTATTGCCATTGCGATTTACTATATTTTCCAATGGATTCGGGTGCGTGTACTTGTGAAAACCCAGATGCAGTTGACGGAAGATTGGGTTATGTACAAGATTATCGTGCCGAAGGAACGACATGCCGAGGAGGATGATTCTCGCAAGAATTTTCAGGAAATGCTCGGCGTCATCGAGCCCTTTTATGCCAATCTGAGTGCTCTGTACGACAACTCGATTGCGAGTAAGACAACGGCTCGACAGCCCCATATTTCACTGGAGATTATTGCTCGAGAGGGGACTATTTCCTTTTACGTCGGCTGTTCGAAAAAGATATCCGGCGTTGTCCTGAAGGGGATTCAATCACAGTATCCACACGCCGAGATTATGGAAGATCACGACTTTTCAATATTTCCTGACAAACCATTACAGATCGACATGGTCAATCTCAAGCTGATCAAACGTCATCTTTTTCCGATCAAGACCTACAAGAATCTCGAAGAAGATCCACTCAACGCCATTTCCAATTCACTGTCGAAACTTTCTGTCGATCAATTAGCGGCGATCCAGATTTTGATTCGTCCGACCTCTGGGATGTGGCGGTTGCCGGTCGAGCGGGCGGCCTTTGACATTCAGCACGGCAAGTCAAGAATTTCTTACTCAGCGTCGCCCTTGGTTCGAGTCGGGGAGTCGTTTTACAATTTTATCGGTAGCGCCGGTCAGACAGCGACGGGAAAAGGTGAAGAATCACACACTGAGTTTTACGATCCGAAAAATCCGATGAAGGTTACACCGATGCAGGAAGCACAGATTAAGCTCCTGGGTGAGAAGGCGGCCAAGATCGGTTTCGAATGTCAGATCCGCGTGGCGTGTGTCGCTGAGACGAAAGAGCTGGCAAAACAGCTGTCACACCACATCGCCGGCTCATTTACTCAGTTCAATTCGCCTGATTCCAACGGTTTTGCAACCAAAGAACCACAACGGCAATCGGAAGAAATTGCCAACTATATTTATCGAATTTATGGTAGGGGACCGCGCTTTGTCTTAAACACCGAAGAGCTGGCATCGATCTATCACTTGCCAAATCGTTTTGTTGATACGCCAAATATCGTCTGGTTGTTGGCAAAAAGAGAAGCGCCACCAGCGAATATTCCAAAAGAGGGGACTGTCATCGGTAAAGCGATTTATCGTGGCACCGAACAAATGATTCGCATCAAGGAAGCCGATCGTCTGCGTCACCTTTACCAGATTGGTAAAACCGGTGTGGGTAAGACAGTGATGTTCCAAAATATGATTCGTCAGGATATCGAAGAGGGCAAGGGTGTCTGCTATCTCGATCCAAACGGTGATGCGGCCGAGTGGATTCTCAATCATATCCCGAAGGAACGAGCTGAGGATGTTGTTTATTTCAATCCATCTGACAGAGAACGGCCGTTTGGTCTGAATATGTTGGAGTGGAAAACTCCGGAACAGCGCGACTTTTTGGTTCAGGAGACAATTCAGATTTTCTACAAACTGTTTGATCCAAATCAGACAGGAATGGTCGGGCCGCAGTTCGAGCACTGGATGCGAAATGCTTCGCTGACGCTGATGTCTCATCCTGAAGGCGGTACCATCATTGATATTCCGCGTTTGTTTACTGATCCTGAATATGAAAAAAGCAGAGTCAAATATGTGACAGATCCCGTCGTCAAGTCTTTTTGGGAGAAGCAGATGGCGAAGACGGCTGATTTTCACAAGTCGGAGATGCTGAACTATTTTACTTCGAAATTTGGTCGCTTTATGACCAATGATATGATGCGCAATATTCTTGGTCAGACGAAATCATCCTTTGACTTCCGCGACATTATGGACAACAAAAAGATATTGATCTGCAACCTGTCCAAGGGTTTGATTGGTGAGATAAATGCCTTTTTGCTCGGTATGATTATCGTCTCCAAGATCGCCATGGGCGCCTTCTCTCGTCAGGACATAGCGGAGAGCGAACGTATTCCTTTCTTTCTTTATGTCGACGAGTTTCAGAACTTTGTCACTGATGTTTTCGCGACGATACTGTCTGAATCACGCAAATACAAATTGAGCTTGAATATTACCAACCAGTACATCGAGCAGCTTGACGAAAAAATTCGGGCGGCGGTCATCGGTAACGCTGGTACACTGGTTTCTTTCCGAATGGGTGCGGCCGATGCGGAATTTTTCGTCAAGGAGTTTGAACCGCTAAAAGCTGAAGATCTGACGACGATCGATAAATATAATTTTTATATCAAGATGCTGATCGATGGCGCACCGACCAAACCGTTCAACGGCGTCAGTATCTGGCCGGAAGATTTCGAAGGAAATCCAAAACTGGGCAAGGCGATCGCTGAGCTTTCACGGATGAAATACGGCAAGGCAAGGGAGCAGATTGAAGCAGAAATTCTCGAGCGCTCACAAGTTGATAAAATTGATTTGCCAGGGATGGAATCTGCGGCGGTACCCCAGGCAAAATAAGAGCTAATTATTACCGTAGTATTAAAAGATTTCTCCACCCGCAAGAGCCCCAAGGGGGAGCCTTTGGCTCACGAATTCGAAATGACAGCCCGGGTAATTTATTACGTCAAAAAAGTAACTGTTCACTCACTTTATGTTTGTCATCCCTGCCTGAGACTGGAGAGCTCATTCGAGTCTGAGCGATGAGGTCGCTAGACCTCAGAGTCGAAGACAGGGATCTTTTCTCTCTTTTTAGCACAAGATCCCGCACCCGTTCGGCTTCGCTCAGGGCAGGTTCTCAAGCTTACAGTGCGGGATGACAGTGATCAGTTACCCAAAAAAGTGTTGACGTATTAATACTATTATGGTAATGTAACTGTAATGAGTGCCAGAGTTTCAGAGCTACAGAGAGTCAGATTGATTTACTCGATTCTCAGTCTCTCAGTCACTAATCAAAAATAAAATGACAAAAGAACTGGACCTAGAAAAAGTCAAGAAATTACTTGACAAAGCAGAGGCTGAGATTCGTGAGGCCAAGAGTGTTTTGTTTGGAGTAAATCTGGCTACAAAAGCAAAAAATCTTGCAGCTGCAGAAGGACAGATTGTTGAAGGTGTTTTCGATGGCGTAGCAATGCTTGCTGAAAAGGGCAAGTCGTATCAGATTCCGGCAAACTATGCTTCGAAATCGAAACTAGTTTCCGGTGACATCTTGAAGCTAACTATTCTTGAAGATGGGACATTTCTCTATAAGCAGATTGGTCCGGTCAAAAGAGCAAAATTGATTGGCAATCTGATCGAAGTTGAGACTGGAAAATATGTAGTCAAGGTAGGTGAGACAGAATATCGCGTCTTACCGGCTTCGGTCACTTATTTCAAAGCGGAAACAGGCGACAAACTTACTATTTTGGTGCCTGAAGACGAAGTCTCGGAGTGGGCCGCAGTTGAGAATCTTATCGGTCTAGAAGAAACAAATATTACTAAATAATTATTTAAACAAGAGGCAGTATGGCAATTAAGAATTTTAGTCCGCACAAACTGGTGAAAGATTCAGTCGCGAATTTGAAGCCAAACGAGGCTACAGTCGTTCTCGGTCGTTTTGGCATTGGTTCAGATCACCAAACACTTTCCTCGATTGGTCGCAAGCTCAAATTGTCTCGCGAACGTATCCGTCAAATCGAACGTGAGGGACTAAGAAAAATGGCACGTGAAATCGTCGAGAAGAAAAACCCTGTTGTTCTTGAAATTATTGCCGAATTTGAAAAAAGCGGTGGTATCACTAGTCATTCTAAAATTGCTAAAAGGTTTCTAGAACAAAACCATTGGGAGAGCAAAGATGAATTCAATTCTCTTCATCTTGTCTTTTCTTTGATGCCTCAGATAATCAAAATCGAAAAAACCACTGAGCTTGAAGCCGGCTGGATTTTGGCGAGTATGTCAAAAGACGAAGCTGTCAAGGTTATAAATGATTGGGCCAAACATCTCGATAATCTAAACAAACCAGCGACACTCGATGTTTTGATTGACGCGCACCCTGATCACAAGAAGTTCAAGGTAACCTTTTTGTCGGAACTTCCAGAGATCAGCAAAAAATTAATCACAACTGATTCCGGAGAAATCGGCCTGACCGCCTGGCCGGAGATCAACCCGCGGAATGTTCGCGACAAAATCTATTTTGTTTTGAAACAAAACGGCAAGCCGATGCATTTTGGTGATATCGCCAAGGCAATTTCTGTACAAAAATTTAATAACAAAAATATTGTTCGCGCTACTGTCCACAATGAACTGATTGCTGACCAAAGGTTTGTCCTGATCGGTCGCGGCATCTATGCTTTGTCTGAGTGGGGTTATCAGGATGGCACAGTCGCCGATATTATCAAAAATGTTCTCGACGGTCACAAAGAAGGTCTGAGTGTCGAAGAGATTACCAAAAAAGTCTTGAAACAAAGAATGGTCAAAAAAAATACCGTTGTAATCAATCTTCAGACAAAACCGGCTTTTGCCAAAGTGGCAAAAGATCGCTACGCACTTAAGTAAGAATTCTGTCATGAAACAGACAGTCTGGATAAGAGTAAAGAGCTTTTTTAAAAGATCATTTACTCGTGAATATGCACACAAAGTAGACATGCAGTATGATATCATCGGTGCAATTATAGCTGTGCTGATCTTTCCGTTTCTCATTACTGTAGAATGGCACCGATTAAGCTTCTGGCTTAAACTGCTTTTTATTTTTTTCGCAGCGTATAGCACACTTCGTTTAATTTTTTATCGAAGAATAAACCGTTATTGGCATCGAATTTTGGTTGAAAGCAGCGGCGACCCGAAAGATATTAAAAAAGATATGAAAGAAGCACGCCGTGAGTTGTTTGACTTTCGTAAATAATTTACGAGATACCATCTAGTATCTCCCGTTCTCTTGTTGTATAATTATCTTGGTTAGTATTCTAGCCAAGTTTTCCGTTCAAAGGATCATTATTTTCTTTGAAAAGGTGTCATGAGTATTGTTTTAATCATTGTTTACACTGTCCTAATAATTGCGCCGATCTATTTGATCTGGGCTATCTCCAGGATCAATGTCAATCTGAAAAAGGTTGATTGGTTAAATGCCCAAGAATATACGGTTTTGCGGATTGATGTTCCTAAAAATAACGACAAGTCTCCACTGGCTGCCGAACAGATGTTTGCGGCAATTCATGGTATCTATTCAGAGAGTGCAAAGTACCAAAATCACTTGAGTTTCGAAATTGTCTCAAAAGAGAAATTTATTCAATTCTATGTTTATCTACCAGTTCATCTGAAGGATTTTGTCGAGGGTCAGATCTATGCTCAATATCCGACTGTTGAAATAAATGAGGTGGGGGATTATACACAAGACCTAGATATCTCCTCACAGAATTTTGCTATCTGTGAACTTGGGCTGAATAAGCCAGACGCTTATCCGATCAAACAGTTTACTGATTTCGAAGTTGATCCGATATCTGGTATCACCTCAGTGATGTCAAAATTAAACAGCGGAGAAGAAATTTGGTTTCAGATGATCATTCGTCCTGTCGGTGATAGTTGGCAGGAGAGAGGTCACTCGATGGTCTCGTCGGTCAGATCTGGTGCGAAGGCCAGTGACAAAGGTTTTGCTGGTCAGCTAGGTAAAGGCTTGCTTGATGGTTTGAAAGTGCTGCTACTGCAGGCTTTTCGACCGGGAGAATATTTTGAAAAAACTGCGCCTGAGATTAAACTTCCGGCCTCAGTTGAAGACGCATTGAAAAATATTGAAACCAAGATTACAAAACTAGGTTTCGAGACCAAAATCAGAATTATGGCGATAAGTTCAGACAGCATTTCAGCTCGGATGAAATGTCAAAGTGTTGCGGCAGCGTTTAAACAGTACAACACAACGAACTTAAATGGTTTCAGAGTAGGGGACATACATCTAAACGATCAGCAACGACGCAAGGATTTTTCCATTCGTTCTTTTACTAATTACGGTGAGATTTTCAATATTGCAGAGTTGGCCTCGGTGTTTCATCTGCCACACAGTTCAGTTTCGACTCCAAACATAGTCTGGTCAGGGTCGAAAAAAGGTGAGCCGCCAGCGAATTTGCCTTTGCGAGAAAACACACCCGAAGGTGATCTGACGATTATAGGGGAGACAAATTTTCGCAACATGTATCGAACATTCGGAATCAAGAGGGACGATCGCCGACGCCATATCTATATGGTTGGTAAGTCTGGTACCGGTAAATCGACACTGATTGAAAATATGGCGATCAATGATGTGATGGCAGGCAGGGGAGTGGTTGTTGTCGATCCGCATGGTGAATTGGCTGACAAGGTTTTGTCATGCATTCCAGATAACCGAGTCAATGATGTTATCATTTTTGATCCATCAGACAGAGAATTTCCTGTCGCCTTCAACCTGCTCGAAAATGTCGACGACGATTTCAAGAGCATCGTGGCCTCAGGTTTCGTCGGAATCTTCAAAAAAATCTTTGGTGATTCATGGGGACCACGCTTAGAGCACATCATGCGAAATACCGTCTTTGCTTTGCTCGACTATCCCAGCTCGACTATGCTTGATATTCCGCGGATGTTGACGAATAGCCGTTTCCGCGACAAGGTTTTGGAAAAGGTCAAAGACCCAGTGATTAAGGAATTTTGGCTAAATGAATTTGCTTCTTTCGATAGTAAATTTAGAACTGAGGCAGTTTCACCAATTTTGAACAAGGTTGGTCAATTCCTTTCATCATCGACGATTCGAAACATTGTTGGTCAGTCGGAGTCGAGTATCAATATCCGTGAGATCATGGACCAGCAAAAAATTATGATTGTAAACTTGTCACGTGGCAAGATTGGTGAGGATAACTCGGCCTTGCTTGGTGCGATGATGGTGACGAAGGTTCAGCTAGCGGCGATGAGTCGAGCCGACACAACAATCGATCATCGACCAGACTGCTATCTCTACGTTGACGAATTTCAAAACTTTGCGACCGAATCGTTTGCGGTTATTTTATCTGAGGCACGTAAATATAACTTAAATCTGACGATGGCGCATCAGTATGTTGCTCAGTTACCAGACGAAGTCAAGGACGCAGTTTTTGGTAACGCTGGAACACTGATTACTTTTAGAGTCGGTGGCACAGACGCTGAAGGATTGATTGGAGAGTTTACACCAGTTTTTGAAGCCAACGATCTAGTCAATCTTGATAAGTATCAGATCTATATCAAGCTTCTGATCAATGGTATTTCGTCACCGGCCTTTTCTGCGCGGACACTTCCACCGGTTCAAAAATTGTCTGGCAACATCGATGCGGTTATCAAACAATCCAGAGAAAAATATTCTAACACCAGGGCTGCTGTTCAGGATTCTATTCTGAACAGAAGTCGGCAGGAAGAAGAGGAGCTAAAAGCTGAGGCGGAAGCGTTTCGCCAAGGTGGTCTCGAAGCGCTATTGATTAAGAAGCCAGGTGGTACGAATCAATCACAATCAAAAGAAAAAAAGATTTCGAGTGAGAACGACGAAGAAAAGGAGCACGTTCCTGTCCCAGTCAAATGGGTCAATGTGGATACCAAGCGCGAAGAAAATGTAATACCAAAAACAGCCAATGTTGATCAACCTAAGCCAGAACCGCAGATTCAGCCGACTGAAACTGCTGTAAAACCTGAGGAAAAGTCAGAAATAAGCGATGATCCCAAGATATCGGACGAGTTAGAGGAAAAAAAGCCGTCGAAATCACGAGTGATTAAATATGACAGTATCATAGATGGTAAGATTTACAAGGAGCGGACTGCTAGGGGAGGAGTGAAGTGGTATCTAGGTGAGGAAATTGATGAGGAAAAATTAGCCAAGAGCAAGATTAGTGTCGACGACACAGCCAAGAAAATAATAGAATTATCAAAAAAAGTTTCGTCGGGAAATAATTTAATGTCAGTGGGGGAGTCTGGTCGTAAAAAAGATCACCAAAGCCACAATCGACCCAAGAAACAACATCATAATGATGAAAAGAAGATCGAGAAAGGAACACCTCGAAGAAGTGCGGATAAAGACGATGTAGCTACTGCAAAAGCAGTAGAGGAGAATAGGGTAGAAGAACATTTTCCAACACATCAACCTTCTCAAGAGCTCGAACCGCCAAAACCTGAAAAACCTGTTTTGTCAGAGGAAGTCGATGGTAAAGAGACATTTTCTAAGTCAGAAGAGTCTACCCCTGTTGCAATTAAGGAGAAGCCTTCTGAGCCAACACCGGAGAAAGATCTTTTGCCAGTTGTTGCGGCACCCCTGTATCCGACCACTTTGGTCGAAAGTCAGGTGATGAAAGTGCCTGACTCTACTCCAGCACCACAGCAAACCCATCTGGGCTCAAAATTTAACTCTGCGCACCATGAATTAATTGCTGATGCAAAACATCTCCCAGAAGGTGAGGTGATTAAGATCGACGAATAAAGCTGATAGTTCTGATTTCCAATGTTTGAGCGTTGTAAAAATAACTGCTCACTCGCTCTATAATTGTCATCCTCGGGACCAGTGGTGTTCTCGAGAGTGGTGCCCGGGGATCTATAAAAAATTAGTGTTGCCTGGATTCTCATTCGAGTCTGAGCCTGAGGGCTCATCCCTCAGAGTCGATGACCCGCCGGGGTTTACCCCGTACTCTGATACGGGGCGGGAATGACAGATATGAGTGAGTAGTTACGTGTAAACTATCGGGTTTTTTCAGTTTTATTATGAAACTTTAAAAATGACTTATCCCACTTCGCTCCGATAATTATCGGAGCTACGAGGGACGCTAGAAAATGGAATTTTCTAGCGGGGGAGCGAAAAATCGATGAAACAGGGGGAGTGGTCGAAATATGCACTTTTATTTTTTACCATATTTTCCTAAAATAATAACAATATTATATTAGGTCTTACACAAAATATAATAGGCGATAAAAGGGAAATTATTTTCTGAAAATTTGTAAATATCTTCAACAATTCTCGAAACTAAAATTAAGCTTGTCGGACAGGTCTACAGAATGGAATTATAATTAATGTCGCATAACTATCATTATGCGACATAACCAATATTATCTACTCTAACTACTCTGGCGTACTTGCACCACGTATTAGTCGTAAACCGTGCTCAAATAGATCCCCCTAGAATCGATTCTAAAGCACTTTTCATACTATGTATGATAGTTTGTACCTTTGTAATAAAGTATGACGGTGTAATACCTGTTTTTTATTAGATTACAAAAGTGGAGTCGAGAAATCTTTTTCTAGAATGTCCACAGTGTTTTAACTGATTCTAATCAAGATCTCTCCACTCACCGCCGAGTACTGCGGTTCGGTCGAGATTACAATAATTATACCACTGTTGTATAATTCAAATCGAAGTGTCATTCTGAGGTAACGAATAATCCGTTCGACTTCGCTCCAGCCTTCGTTAAAGTCTTCAATTACACTCAGACCATGAGCGCAAGTCGAATGGCTACGGCAGGCAGGCAGGACAGGTCTATCAGATCCTTCACCTTCAGGACAACATCGGTTCTCATTCGAGTCTGAGTGACGAGGTCGCTAGACCTCAGAGTCGATGACAGGATGACAATTATACAACACTGGTAATAATATATTTAATACAACTTGCACAGAAAAATAGATTTGAAGAACAAAAATTTTTTTCAATCTATTTGCAATTTATTTATGTAAAGTATTTTTGTTGCAGGAGAATAAAGGATATGATAACACACGAAATATTCGGTCAAAAATAGAACTGAAAATAGAATCGACCCACTCCCCTACTTTGAATTCAGTTTGCGGGAGGCGTCTTTCTTGTGCCACCAGACCAGAAGCGGTGTGGCGTTGAAGATTGAGGAGTATGTTCCGATGAGAATACCAAAGGTCAGAGTCAGGACAAACTCTCTGATCGAACCACTACCAAATATTAGCAGTGCCAACAATACTATAATCGTGGTCATAGAAGTATTGATCGAGCGGACGATGGTTTGGTTGATACTTTCCTCAGCGGACAATGTGATGTCTTCTTTTGGATTTTTGATGAAGTTCTCTCGAAGTCGGTCATAGACAACAATTGTGTCGTGGACAGAAAAACCCATAATAGTAAGAAGAGCGGTGATAAATAAAGCGTTTACTTCCATCCAGATAAAGAAATGACCAACGAGGGCGACAAAGCCGGTCGTTATCAAAAGGTCATGAATCAGAGCGATGACGGCACAAACACCAAACTTCCAGGATGACAATGGTTTTGGGACTTTGCGGAAAGCAAAGGCAACAAAAACAATAATACCAAGAGACGCCAAAATCACAGCCCAAACCGATTTTATGGTCAGGTCGTGGCCGATGGTTGGCCCAACAGTGTCGTAACTAGTCTCGTCATAGTCGGAAATTTTCGATTGCAAATCAGCTGCTAATTTTGCGTGTTCGTCGTTGGTGAGTGTCTGAATTTGAATTATTGCTTTGTTCGTGCCACTTTCCTTTATCTGATAGCCAGTGTAGCCTTCGGTGTCCAAGACATCAGTCGCGAGGCTTATCTTGTCTGACTTTGCGGATTGAAATTCGATATTAGTCCCCCCTTTGAAATCGATACCGATGCGCAAGCCAAAAGTCGCCAGAAAAATAATCGAAAGAACAATTAAGACACCAGAAAATGTAAACCATATCCAGCTTTTTTTGATAATTTTATACATGGATTAACCTCCTGAGACGACTACCGTCAATAAGCAGTAGAATGGTGCGAGTCAAGGTCACGGCAGTAAATAGACTAATTATTATACCTATCATCAGGGTTAGGGCGAAGCCGCGCACAGGACCAGAGCCGGTAGTATAATACAAAATCAAACAGGTGATGATGGAAGAAATATTTGAATCGCGGATAGATGGCCAAGAGCGTCTGAAGCCATCATGAAGAGCTAGATTTAGCTCTTTGCCGGCTTTCAACTCTTCCTTAAGTCGTTCAAATATTAGAACATTAGCGTCTATTGCCATACCAATCGAGAGTATAAACCCAGCGATACCAGCTAGTGTCAGGGTTACTGGAATAACCTTGTAAACAGCAAGAGCAAAGAAGGAATAGATAGTTAGGGCAAAAACAGCGATGAGGCCAGGAAACTTGTAAAAAGAAACCATAAAAATAGCTACAAGAATAAGTCCGATCAAGCCTGCGACGATACTGAGCTTGAGTGAATCTTTGCCGAGTGTTGCACCGATATTTTGCTGACCGATCAGCTTGGTTGGGACTGGCAGTATACCTTCACTCAGCCTCTTGGCTAGATCCTGAGCTTCTTTGATGTCTTTTGACCCTGTGATGACTGCTTGGCCATTTGTGATTGCAACAGAAACGTTTGGAGCAGACACGATCTTGTTATCCAGAACGATAGCGATCTGCTTGTTTAGATTGTCCTGAGTTAGGGTTCGGAACTTCGCTGTACCCGTACTGTCAAATTGAATCGAAACAACCGGATCTGATGTGACCGATCCATTGCTATTCTGAAAAGTTGCATCAGCCTTGGTCAAATTTTTTCCAGTCAGAACTGATTTTTTCCAATAGCCGGGGTAAAGATAACCTTGGTCATAATAATCATAAAGCTGGGCACCGTCAGTAGTATCAGTCGCCTGGGTCATGAAATTTAGCTCGTACGTTTGTCCGATTTTTTGGATAGCGCTGTTGATGTCTTTGATGCCCGGTAGGTCGATGATGATCTTGTCACCGCCAGAGGTCTGAATATTTGGCTCCGACACTCCGAGTGAATTGATTCTCTGACTGAAGACACTCTCAAGGTTGCTCAGGTCCTTTAACTTATCTGTCGAAGCAGATAGATCAGCTTGATATACCAACTCCGTGCCGCCGACCAAATCAAGCCCGAGTTGAGCTTTGGTGCTACTTCCTCCAAGCCAACTTGGTGATGTTGGAATATCGATAAGCACTGCCAAGACAATTAGAAAAGCAATAAAACTAAACAGTACCCAAAGTCGTGTTCTCATAGAAAAATTCCTCGTGCGAATAATACTATTATCGTATTACATTTGCGACTAATAGTCAAAATTAGATCATCGGGCAGACTGCGGCTTTGCCATCTTTGATTAGTTTGGGCAAAATGTCATCTTCAAGCATCGAAAACCCTTTGGTTAGACGGTTGGAAATTTCAGGCTCAAAAACGTAAATTCCTTGCAATGTATCGAGATTGTTTGTGGCTATAGTGGCGACGAAATGATGTTTTTTGTGAAAATTTAGGAGTTCATCAATCTTGAAGTCAGAAAATTGGTGGTGATTAATAACAATAAATGTGTTCTTGAGTTCCTTTTTCAAAACAGCTAAGGCACCGGCAGAACCTTCCCCTTTATCATTGTAAACAAATTTGAGGCCATATTTTGAACCGTCGCCGAGTTTTTCTTGGACCTTTTCTCCGAGAAAGCCAGTGGCGATATGAACAGTTTCAAAACCGAGATCTTTTAGTTCGGACAAAGCTTGCTCAACGTTTGGGATAGATTTGAGTGCATCGTCACCACCCATCAAGACGACAGCGGTTCGGGTGTCTGAGGTGCCAAGACCTTTTAGAATTAAGGATTCGATTGCATGGGATCGATTTCGAACATTTGCCCCATCAATTGTGCGGTCGATTTTGTCTAGGATAATTTTCTTAATTGAAATTGTGACCCGTTCTCTTTCCATGCCATCTCCTCGTTAATATTATTCACACTTTATCATAACAAAAAAACCTACGTCAAATTTGTCGTGGGTTTTTTGTTACAAAGTATGAAGTACTAGTTTTGTGCAATCAGATTCTCAATAATTTGTTCGAAGTCTGACGGAACAGCAACTTCAAATTTCTGAGCAATTTTCGCCCCAGGCAACAGGATTGTCAAAGAGCTGGCATGAAGCATTTGCCGCTTTACCCCTAGATGGTTTGAAACAGCTTCACTTTCTTTAGTAGAGTACGCCTGATCGCCGATAATCGGAAAACCAGCCATTTTTGCTTGGGTCCTGATCTGGTGAGTGCGGCCTGTTTCGATCTGAAATTCTATAAGTGACACTCGTTCGTTTTTTGACGTCAGATGATTCTTCTTAACTTGATAATTGGAAATGGCTTCTCTCCCCTTTTCTGATCCAACTTCAGTATATATTTTGCGGTTTTTCAAATTTCTACCGAGGTTGTTGTACAATCGTCCGGATGAAATTGGTGGCCAGCCGGCACAAAGCGCGAGATACACTTTCTTTGCTTTTCTGTCTTGAATTTGATTGGCCAGAAAAATCATTGATTTCGTATTTTTTGCGACAATTAGTACTCCTGAAGTGTCTTTGTCGAGGCGGTGGACAAGTCCGGGGCGTGAAACAGAAAGCTCATTTTCGTCGTCATAAACAGCTTTGCTAACCTGTGGATAACTATGTGTTAGAGCGTTGACTAGAGTGTCGTTGTGATGACCTACAGCTGGATGGACCACGAGTCCGGCTGGTTTGTTTACGACCAGGACATTTTCATCCTCAAAAATAATATTGAGGGGAATATTTACTGGTTTTATCGGTCCCAGAGATGTTTTTTCGGTCAATTTGTATTCGACTGTATCCCCTGTCTTCAATCTGTAGCTTGGTTTCCTCTCTTCATTATTTACAGCTACGGAGCCTTTTTTGATCAGATCACTAAAATATGATCGCGAATAATCAGGATTTTCTTGGAGTAAAAATTGATCCAAGCGCAGGCCTGTATCTTCTACCTCTATTTTAATTTTTTTAAGTTTCACTATTCGTTTTCTTCCGGTTTGTCTATTAAGCCTATTTCCATTTCCCCACCCTGTTTGCCATCGGACAATTTATAAACGTCTTTATCAATTTTTTTAAATTCTTTTGATGAATTGTTGTAGGCATTTACGGTCGCACCCAGGTTTGAACCGATTTTGTCATAATGTGCTTCGAAGGCGTTTAGATGTTTGCCAAGTTCACCGACACGAACAAGAATCTCTTTGACTGATTCTTCCATTTTTAGCGCTTTGAGGCCGTGAAGAACTGTTTCGAGATAGGCATAAAAGGATGTCGGGGAGACGATAATAACATGTTTTTTGAAGGCGTACTCGATCAAATCATTGGTATTGATCTCGATAGTTCCAACTTTATAAATTAGTAAATTGTAGTAAATACCCTCGGCAGGGATAAACATAAAGGCAAAGTCAGTCGTGTCCTGTTTCGGATCAATGTATTTGGCTGTTTCATCGATTCTGTTTTTGATATCTTGCTTGAACTCTTTTTCTAAAACTATGCGTCGACTTTCTTCCTTCTCTTCCATAATTTTGTTGTATTTTTCGAGCGAAAATTTGGCGTCGACCGGAACTATTTTATCGTTAAAAAAGATGGCGGCATCGACGATCGTGCCATTGGCAAATTTGTACTGCATTTTGTACTGAGATGGCTGAAAAACGTTTGAAAGCAGTGATTCAAGAAAATATTCACCGAGAATCCCCCGCTGTTTCGGGTTTTTCAAAATGTTTTCTAGACTTTTCATCTGATCTGCGAAGCTGACGATCTGCTTGTTTGTCTCGCCGAGCTCAGTCATTTTTCTAGTTACATCCTTAATAATTGCCGAACTTTGGGCAAACTGTGTCTGGATAGCCTCGTGCGATTTTGACAGGTTTTGGCTGACCCGATCATCGATCCGATCAAGTTTATTTTGGGTATCGACTCGTACTTTTTCGAGTAAATCGAACATTAATTTCTCGCCACCAGATTCGATTGGTTTCTGATTTCTGAAGACAATAAAAATAAGATAGATCAGCGCGATCAAAACCAGTATGAGTAAGATCGTAGTTGCCATGTTCCTCCATTTGTGTTTTTAACAGGACCTACGTAAAAGTCTTGTAGACCACTCCGCCAGCCGGCGGATCAGCGTGCTGGGATAATCCGCAGTCAGGTTGTTTCAATTTATCTCCAAACAGGCTGAAGCTTGCTCTACGGTGCGTGAGTACCGTTATTATTATACCAAATATTTTTGATCCGAACAAACCCCAAACAAACATTTAATTCGAAATTTTGATCAAGCTTTACTTTCTGGACAAATATCACTATATGGACATTGTTTGCATTGAAATGCATCCGGTTTGGCGGACATATCGTTTTTGCGGATTCTGGCAGCAACATCAAAAATCATCTGCTTTGTTTCCTCCAGCTCTTTCATATTGAAGATTCGTGATCCGGTCAGACCTGATTCGATAAACACCAGGGTGGTTTTGGGGATAACTTTGAATTTTTCAAACCAAGCCAGGGCATAAATCATCATCTGAGTCGAACTCTTTATCCGACGGTCGGCTTCTTTTTGCTCGGTCACATTTGATGTTTTGAAGTCGACAATTTCAGCGTTCTCTTTTGCACCAGTGATCAGGTCATAGCGACCATTTATCTTGACTTTATTTTCGGCAAACTCAAACGGAGTTTCAACTTCTGATGGCAGTGTCGGCTGCTTCTGGTCGTCAGTGTAAAATCTGGTCAAAGTGTTTATTCCCTGACGGTGTCGTAAATCTTCGTGCTCTGTGGTGATAAAACCGACATTTCTAAATGCAGTATCAAATTGAGTAATTAACTCTTCGAGTGAGGGTGTATCGCCTCGTATCTTTTTCGAAAAATAATAATCAAGAGCGGCATGGACGGCCGTACCATACATCAAATAATGATTTTTCAAGAGTGGTATCTTGACGACATGAGCAAAATAAAATTTCTTTGGGCAGGTATAATAATCGTCAATCATTGCTCGTGAGAGTTTGATCGTCTCGGTGGCAAATTTGTTTGGCAATTTCTTGTGCTCAGTTTCCACTTTTTTGAACCGTTCGATTTTTTCCAAATTTGACAATTTGTGTTTGAGTTTAGTCGGGTTTGGTTCATCCAGTAGTTCCAAGACAAATTGAGACAGTTTTTTGGCTCGCTTGCCACCATAATCCTCGGCTGCAGTCATAAATAAATAATTTTTTGCTCGGGTGGCAGCAACATAGAAAAGTCGGCGCTCCTCCTGTAGATGGAAATCGCCTTCGGGCAAACTCTCTTTGATTAGCTCTGGTGGTAGTGGCAGAGGATCTCGTCGACGGCGACCAGGGAAGCGATCTGAGACACAGTTGACGATAAAAACGACCTCGTATTCAAGTCCCTTGGCGGCGTGAACAGTCGAAATATTAATTGCGTCGATATCACGATCGATATCAGTGGAGATCGTTTCGTCCCCGACCTCGAGAATCAGTTCCAAAGTGTTTAGAAAAGCCAGGACTCCCCTCTCATCGCTTGAGTGATTGAACTGAGTGATTCGGTCAAAAAATTTGGCAATATTGAAGATTTTTAATTCATTTTCGGCAGTATCAACTTCTGTTAATTTTTTGAGAAAATTCTTTTCTTTTAGGTAAGCATATAGAACTTCGCCGACAGGGTCACTCTTTAGTTTGCGGCATTTGGTTATGTCTTCGAAAATCTGATCAAGTGATGATGTTTGTGCTGACAAATCATTGCTAAATTGTTCCAGTGTCTTGTTGCTAAAAAAAGATAGCAATGGCCGATTTTGCCTTCTGGCCAGTGTATAAAAACTGGAAATATCCTCGTGACTGACACCGTAGAGTTCCGAGGTTGCCAGTTGATATAGAGCTAGTGAGTCGTCGGTGTAGACGAGACAGCGCAAAAACGCGACCAACATTTTTATTTCTGGCTGATCAAATAAACTGGAAGCGCCGGTAAAAATGTGTGGAATGCCGGCAACGTTTAGTGATTGCAAAAACGGCTCTGCATGAGAATTTGCTCGTACCAGAAGGACAAAATCATTGTATTTGTAATTTTCTTTTTCTTTAATTTCTTTGATTTTTTCGACCACTTGGTCAGCTTCACAGGAAAGATTGCTGCAAAAAAACAGTTCTGACGGGCTACCGTGCCGTTTTGAAACCAGGCGTTTGTCAATCTTGTTCTGAATTTCGAGTCGATCAGGATTGTTGAATTGTATGAGTTTGTATGAAGCATCAAGAATTTCAGTGGTCGAGCGATAATTTTCGTTTAAAACAATCTGTTTTGTCTCCGGATAAGTTTTTTTGAAGTCTAATATGTTTGAAATTGATGCGCCTCTGAAGCGATAAATAGATTGGTCATCATCGCCTACAACGGTGATGCTTTGCAATTTATTTGCTAGGAGCTTTACTATTTCATTTTGGGCGTAGTTCGTGTCCTGAAATTCATCTACCAAGATATATTTATATCTTTTCTGACACTCAGCCAGGATTTTTTTGTTTTCCTTCAATACTTTGTAGGTGAAGAAAAGTTGGTCGCCGAAATCAAGGTTTCCGGCCTGAATCATCAACTCCTGATAACGCTCAAAAGCCTTGGCCAATTCAAGCGTTTTGTTCGCTTCAACTGTCTCATCTTCGTTTGTTGCCTTTGAAATTTGTTTTTCAGCAAAATCTAGATATTCTGCTGGGGTGATCAACTCATCCTTCAGTCTGGAAAAATGTGACAGAAGAGCCTGAATATGTGAAAGCGGATTGGCGACGGGGCGAAAATAGTCGAGATCAAAGGCATAGATGTTTGTCCGCATAAAGATTGCTTGCTCGACGCCGGTCAAAACTTTGAAATTTGATGGCAAGCCAAGGTCGAGGGCAAAATCACGCAGAAACTGATCGCCAAAAGCGTGAAATGTTAAGATCGACATATCAGTATAACCATAAGGCACGAGTTGATCGACGCGCTCCTCCATCTCGGCGGCGGCCTTTTCAGTAAATGTCAGTGCCAATATTTCGGATGGCTTGGAGATCTTTTGCTCGATCATATAGGCAATCCGCCGAGTGACGACGGTCGTCTTGCCGGTGCCGGCACCAGCAATGATCAAAAGCGGTCCGCCTTGATAAGTCACGGCATCTTTTTGGGCTGAGTTAAGGTTGTCTAAAATGCTTGGGTTTTGTGTGTCAAATTTTAATTTTGCTTGATTCATTGCCGGTAAATTATAGCTTAAAAAGTTGTGATTTTAAAACCATTCTCGCGATTCTTAATTCGTCATACGAATATTGGCCGTGACAGTGTTTGAAAATCGGCGACAGCTTGTCCATCGTTTGGTTATCAAAAGCCGCCTGAATTTTTGGCAGGACGGTTAGGATACGAGGCGAAACAATTCGACTCAATTCTGTTTTATTGATAGATTTGGTCGCAGTTAACTTTTCAAGATGGCTGACTATGGTGCCCTCGCTTAAGCTTCGATCTTTGGCAATTTGACTAATAGTCTTTCCCTCTCGCCAAAGAGAAAGTGTCTCGTCGATCGTGGATGGTTTTGGCGTTTTTGTGTTCCGATCACCATTTTGCGGTTTCAGTTCGCCGCCTGATTTTTTTATGAATTCGTCATATATTTTTTGCAACGCATCAGTGGAAAAATGACTAAATGCTTTTTCGGTTTTGGTCGAATCATCCCGAAATTTGATATCCTCGGCGATAACGTCAGGGTCAACCTGAAAAGATCGATCATTCCAACCAAGTAGATGGATGCCGGTCAGGCGTCTGACCCGTGAAATCGCAACATAACCTTGTCCAAATTCAAAAACTTTTGACAAATCGATCACAGCTTCGTCAAGGCTGATGCCCTGGCTCTTATGAACTGTTATGGCCCAAGCTAAGCGGAGAGGAATTTGGGTCAGTCTGGCTCTGACTGTGCCATTCTCCTCAACGGTCCAGTCGGCCGGGGAAACGTGAATTTTCCGACCGTTTTTGATCTTGACAATCGGTAATTCGGTCTCGTCGTCAAATCCGACAACACTCCCGAGCGTCCCGTTGACAAAACCCTCCTTCGTATTATTTTTGGTAAACATAACAGCGGCACTGATCTTCAAAAACAAATTTTCCGGAGAGAGGCAACCCTTTTTTAGAGTTTCGACAAGATTTCTTTTGCCGCTTGAGAGCATCGTAAAGTGTTTGGCTTTGGCGGAAATTTTGGCCAGCATCGCATCATTAACTCTATCGACGTCGATGTTGTGCGAATAAAGTTTTGGCGCCGAGGACGGAACTTCTGAAATATTAAACTTTCTCTGTCGAATGATTTCGAGTGAGCTGTCATCAAAGTTGTTGGTGCGGATCTTGGTCAAAACTTGGCTCAATTCGGTGTCATCTTGGCGGTACTGTTCGTCGAGGTAGCAGGTTGCAAATTCAGCTGATTGCCAGACTGGAGAATCATAAGCAAAGCGGGCTAATTTTTCATCGAAAAGATCGTCTTGAAATTGATTTTCAGTCGGTCTTTTGATGATCGGCGGCAACTGAAAGAAGTCCCCGACGAGGATGACTTGAAGTCCGCCAAAAGGTAAAGAGTTGTTTTTGACCAGTCGACAGATGATTTCGATCATTCGCAATGTGTCCGGCGGGAGCATAGATATTTCATCGATAATCAAAATCTTGGCGTCAGTGATTCTTTTGTCGACATTGTCATTGCCGGCGATATTTTTGAGTTCGGCTTTATTTAGATTGTTTTTGATCCCGATACCGCTCCAGGAGTGAATAGTCATGCCACCGATGTGAGTAGCGGCGATGCCGGTCGAAGCTGTGATCGATGGTGAGATATTGTGAGAACGTAAATAATTGACATATTGATTGATGACATACGTCTTGCCACTGCCCGGCTCACCGGTCAGAAAAACATTACTGCCTGTTTTCAAAATTTTTAATGCATCTATTTGCTTCATAATTCTATTATACCGAACACATCCCGAACAGGTCAATACTAAAGGCTGGTTTGTCGATGGGCTTAGGTTTTGTTTGGGTTTGCTTGACCTCGAAAACAAAAAAACCGCGTTGCCGCGGGTTTTTCATGAGAGAACTTCATCTCTCTAGCGTCCAGCTCCTTCTTGCGAAGGAGCTGGAGCGTTAAAGAGCTTTGAAGGGTTAATGTTTCCATCAACTACATTCAACACTTATATAATAGCATAATTGTTCTTATTTGTCAATGACTGGCGGGCGGGGTGTAGTTCCCCGCTCGCCAGTGGCAAGGTGATGCATCATTCACGCCGCTTCCTGAGCGACGCTGGCGATCGGGTAGACGGCGGGCTCGCCGTCTTTCCGGAGCCGATAGAGAGGAAGCAGATCGGCCGCGTCTCGTGTCGGATCGATGAAATCCGCGAAGTCGAGCGCGATGAAACCGCGCTTGACCCACCGTTTCTCGAGGAAGACGAGCCGCTCCAGCTTTTGCCTCGGATTCATGAACGAGGCCATCGGGTCGGGAAGGGCGGCGGCGATTCTCAGAAGTTCCCAGCCGGCTTCGTTGTAACGACGAAGAAGCCTGTGGGCAGGCAGTAGCTGCCAGTATGCCCAGCAGTAGATCTAGCCGATGATCCAGAGCGGCACAAAGATGGCTGCGAGTAGCAGCGCTAACAGTGCCAGCTCGACGAGTCCACAGTAGAGCATCTCCACAGAGACATCCATGGTTGTCTGACCTCCCTTCAGGTCTAAGCTAAGTTACCAAAACAGCACAGAAAAATCAACCTTTTGGAGGTTTTTAGATTGAGATTGGTTTGTATCTAGATCATATTTCTTTTTGTCAAGTAATGGCGAACGGGGTGTAGTTCCCCGCTCGCCAGCGGCAAGCACAACGATCGGCTATCTGACACCAGTGCGCTTAGCGGAAGACTCGGCGGAGGATCAAGATCCCCAAATACGCGGCTCCTAATATCACCGCGACGACCGCAAAGCAGTGGAGTGTGACACAGACCCACCACAGTACCAGTTTCAGTACGACGTTCATGTTGTCCTGACCTCCCTTCAGGTCGAGATCACAATAGCAAAACGGCATTGCAAAAGCAACCTTCTTAAGGCTTAAAAATTGAGATCGTCTATGGGGATCCTATTTCTTTTTATCAAGAGATTCTTTTAATTTGACGTTCAGCTCCTCCTCTGTGCGAAGGCCGACCATCTTCTCAACCATCTTGCCTTTTTTGAAAATGACAAAGGTGGGGACACTCATAATATTGTATTTGACGGCGACTTCTCCGAGGATATCGATATCGGCTTTGGCAATTTCTACTTCTTTGATTTTAGGAAATTTACCAACAAACTCTTCTAAAATCGGCTCCATCACCTGGCATGGTCCGCACCAGGTGGCAAAAAAATCGACGAGAACCGGCTTGTCGCCATTGATTAACTCATCAAATTCATTTGCTGATTCGAGATGTTTTAATTTGGACATATTTTCCTTGCATTAATTATTAATTCTCATTATAGCATCATATAAAATGAATTGTCATTCCCGCGTACGCGGGAATCTAGGCGAAACAAGCAACACTTAAGTAGTGTGTAACTCAACCTGCCTGGATCCCGGCTCTCCAGCCACAGGCCGGGATGACAAAAGATAATGCCTAAATCGGCTTATCTTTTGTCAGTTTTTCGGCTTCTTTTTGAAATTTAGAAGCCGAGCCAAAGCTCTTGTAGACAGAGAGAAAGCGAAGATAAGCGACTTCGTCAACTTCTTTGAGCTTAGAGATTGCGAAATTCCCCATCTGTTTGCTGGAGATAAATTTCGTTTTCAGCCGAGTGATTTCGTGCTCAATACTGTCGAGAATAGCTTCAATCTGTGCTTGGCTGACAGGTCTTTTTTCCATCGCAAGAAAAATACCCTTTGAGAGTTTGTCTCGTGAATAATCTTCAGACTCCCCATTACGCTTGATTACCTTGAGACGTGGTGATTCGACTCTCTCATATGTTGTAAAGCGATAGTGACAGCGCAAACACTCGCGGCGTCGACGGATGACGCGAGTATCGTCTCTGGAATCGAGCACTCTAGTGTCAGATTTTTTGCATTCTGGACAAAACATACCACCTACGTTCAAATTTCTAATTTCTAATTTCCCAAAGGGGAGTCTTTGACTTAATTTCTAACCAAATTCCAAATTCTAAACTTAAAATTTCAAACAACTCTAAAAACCAGTTTTAGGCTTGTTGTTTGAAATTTGTTTAGGTTAATTAGAATAATTAGGTCAATTAGAAATTATTATTGATCCTTCGACTGTCGCTCTCATTCGAGTCTGAGCCTGAGGGCTCATCCCTCAGAGTCGAAGACAGGATGAAATGACCCTACGGGTGTTATAGATCCTTCGGCTGTCGCTCAGGATAAAATAACCCTACGGGTGTTATTTTAACTTGCGGCGTATAAAGGCTGGTACTTCGAGTTCGTCTTCCTCATCATCTTTTTTTTGTGTTTCGGCTTGATCGTCTCGAGTAATCTCTGGTTCTGGTGAGAAGAATGAACGGTCTTGTCGTCGCAAGATTTGAGAGGATGGTATCTCTGAAGATCTGCCTTCACTTGGAGCGAAGATCTTTTTCTGGGTCTTGCCTTGTTCTGATTCGAAGCCAGTTGCTATGACTGTAATCTTGACCTCACCTTGCATCGCTTCATCAATAATTGCACCAAAAATAATATTTGCATCAGGGTCGGCTGCTTCAGTAATTGCCTTAGCCGCTTCATCAATTTCGTACATACCGAGATCAGGGCCACCAGTAATATTGAACAGGATACCCTTAGCACCATCGATTGACAGTTCAAGTAGTGGTGAATCGATCGCGGCTCTAGCAGCTTCGATTGCACGATTGTCGCCAGTGCCATGACCAATACCCATCAGGGCGCTACCGGCGTCAAGCATGATCGCTTTGACGTCAGCAAAGTCAACATTGATCAGACCGTGATAGATAATCAGGTCAGCGATACCCTGGACACCTTGACGCAAGACGTCGTCGACGATACCAAAAGCGTCAAAAAGTGATGTTTTCTTGTCAATAACTTGAAGCAAACGGTCGTTTGGAATAGTGATCAGAGTGTCAACGCGCTCTTTCATCTCAGCGATGCCTTGTTCGGCAATTTTCTTTCGCCTAACTCCTTCAAATGAAAAAGGCTTGGTCACAACTCCGACTGTCAGAGCGCCAAGTTCTTTGGCAATATCTGTTACAAAGGGAGCCGCTCCAGTGCCGGTGCCGCCACCCATGCCACAGGTAACAAAGACCATATCAGCACCTTTTAGCGCCTCATAAACCTCTTCTTTGTTTTCTTCGATAGATTTTCGACCAATTTCAGGATCAGCTCCTGAACCAAGTCCACGGGTTGTCTCTTTACCAATTTGAATCTTGACCGGTGCTTCGTTGAACGCCAAAGCCTGAGAGTCTGTGTTGACTGCGATAAATTCTATGCCGCGAAGCTTGGAATTTATCATGCGGGTAACAGCGCTCCCTCCAGAGCCGCCCACACCAACAACTTTGATGTTGGCAAAGTTGGCGAGATCTGAATTCTTTTCAATCATGGTTGGTCCTCGTTGGTATGAATAATTATGAAAATTTTTCATTTACCATTGATCATTTCACATTAATTATACATTTATCATTTAAAAAATTTAAAATGATAAATTAATGAAAAATTGTAAAATGGAAAATGTACTCAGGGTAGTATCTTTTTGAAGACAGACTTAAACCTCGAGACCACACTGTTTAGTCCCGGAATATCAAGGTTGATGGAGTTACCGCCAGGATGACGGTCTTTGCCCCAAATCATCAGACCTATGGTTGTAGAATATATGGGATCTGTGAGCTTGTCAATAAGGCCGCTAATTTCTGGAACCGGTTTGCCGACCTGGGCCGGTAAACGCAGGACCTCCTTTGTCAATTCGACAATGCCCTCAATCTTAGCTCCACCACCGGTGATGATGACGCCACCAGGCAGTGAAGTGTTACAGTTGACACGTGTAAGATTGTCGGAAATCAGATTAAATATTTCATTTAGTCTTGCCTCGATAATCTCTGCAATATAGCGCAGATTGACTTTTTCATCCTCTGATTTATCAAGTTTTGCGAGATCAAGCTCCTCTTTTTCATCAATTTTATCTGGCAAAGCGTAACCATATTTAAGTTTTATCGTCTCAGCCAGATCAATATTGATGCGAAGGCCGATGGCGATGTCGTTGGTGATGTGAGTCGAGCCAACGGGGACGACACCACAAGTGACCAGCTCGCCCTCTTCGAAGACAGCGTAAGAAGTAGTCGAGGCGCCAATATCGACTAGAATTACGCCAATATCCATCTGGCGACCAGAAAGCAGAACCTTGGCTGTGCTCAATGGAGAAAAAACAACATCGGAGATATTAACACCAGCTTGTTGGACAGATCGTGCTAGTGATTTTACCGAACTTGATGAAGTCGAAATAATATTAGCGACCACCTCAAGCCTGATACCAGTCATACCGACTGGATCCTTGACGACTTCGGTGCCATCAACTATAAAATTGATTGGAATAACGTGAAGTATCTCGCGATTCGGCCGGCTTGGAATAGCCTTTGCAGCATCGACGACACGTACCAGGTCTTCACTTGTAATTTCACCGTCTTGTCGCGAAATGGCGATAACACCTTTGCTTTGTTCACATTCTACCGAAGGACCTGTGATACCTATCACTGCCGACTCTATAGGGACACCAGCAGTTCGCTCGGCTTCCTCGAGTGAAGCGGAAATAGACGATACTGTCTCCTCAATATCAACGATAATCCCCTTGCGGATGCCATTGTTTGGGTGTTTGCCAATGCCGACGATATCGATCTCACCGTTGTCAAGTTTGCCAACACAGGTGACGACCTTGGTGTCACCGATATCAATTCCAACTGATATGTTTGCTTCTCGCACTAACCCTCCAGTTCTAGTTAACTGCAAGCTGGTAAGCTTATAAGCTGGTAAGCCGATAAGCTCGTAAGCCAGTAAGTTGTTATATTCAGTATTTTACCCCACAACGAGGTCATCTTGCAAGCCGCAAAAATGAAATGCAAAATACTAATTTTGCTTTAGACTATATCCTTGATATACGGCAGGAAGATCAGAAAAGCAACGACAGTGGCGATGATTGCGGAAATCAGAACAGCGCCGGACATAGCATCTTTGGCTGAGCGAATCAAGACATGATCCTCTGGGTGACAAACATCAAACACCTTTTCTATCGCAGTGTTTATAATTTCAATCGCGAAGACCATAATGATGGCGATAAAAAGAACCGCTGCTTCGACGCGAGACACGCCAAAAACATAAACGCCTACTCCGACCATGATAGTGATGATGGCGTGAACACGCGCGTTTTGTTCTGATCTGAGTAAAAAAATTACACCACGAATCGCATGATCGAAACTTGCGCGCAGTTTTGGCCAACTATATTTCTTGTACTCAATCTTATGATCAGGTGGACAGACTCGAGAACATTCATCAGTAGAAAGTTTTTTTTCAGTCATTTTTCCCTTTCACAAGTATTAATATTGGCAACTAATCTTGTCAGCTGCTTTTTGCCAGACTGATTCGTCGATCTCGTGGTCATATCCCAGCAGATGAAGTAAACCGTGCTTTATCACATCATCCATCTTTTCATCTTTTTCGGCAACTATCTCGGGTGAGATGACGATGTCGCCAAGTACCTTTATTCCACCATTCTTCACCTCAGCCTGAGGGAATGAGAGAACATCAGTCGGTTTATCAATTTGACGAAAAGTTCGGTTTAGTTCAGCAATCTTTGATTTGGAAACGAAATTCAGCTCAACAAAACAGTCTATCTGATCGAAAATGCAAAGAGAATCATCGACTATTTCAATAATATGGTTGTCCTGAATATCAAAATTTTCTTGGTTGTGAATTTCAACCCGGTTCATTTTTGTTTTTGTTCTAGTGCTTTCTTGACAAGTGTGGAAACAGTGTTACCGTCGGCTTGACCAGCAAGTTTTTTCATCACAGCGCCGATGACTCGGCCAAAATCAGCTGGGCCGGAGGGATTTATTTCTAGGACAGTCTCGTCAATAACTTTTTGAATCTGGTCAGAATCTATTTGAGCTGGCAGGTATTCATCTATTACTGCAATTTCTTTGCGGTTGCCTTCTGTAAGATCAGACCGACCGCCTTTTTCGAATTCGACAATTGCTTCTTCTCGCTGTTTGGCTTCACGTCGTAATATTTTCACGATTTCATCATCAGAGAGATCAGCCTTAGCACTTATTTCTGCGTTTTTGATTGCGCTCTTCATCATACGCAAAATCGAGACTTTTAAGTCGTCCCGATTTTTGTATGCGGTCAAGAAATCTGACTCGATTTGAGATTTTAGCGACATAATGTTAATAGATGATAGTGGATAGTTTGTAGACGATAGGTTGTAGTTGGTAGATTATAGCAAATAGCGAAATAGTGGCTGGATTGTAGGTGAAAGTTGATGACGGTGTTTGAGAGGATAATTATTTGCCCTGCAAACCATTCCCTATCTCCTGTCCACTATTATTACCATCCCCTCTTCAGTTTGTTTATCTCAGTACGTCGAACAGCAATTTTGCGACGACTGCCACGATTGAGCTCCTTGGAAAAGAATCTATTATCTTTTGCCACAGTCAAAATACCGCTTTGCTGAACTTCGCGGTTGAAACGACGAACTAAAACATCAATTCTTTCATTTCCTTTTTTCTTTACTTCGATCAAGAACTATCACCACCCTTCGAACGGATTTAAGAATTAAGCTAACTATACTGTAAAATGGCTGAAATAGCAACCCGATAAATTATAACTCGTCTCTGTCATTCCCGCTCCGTATCAGAGTACGGGATAAACTCCGGCGGGAATCCAGGCAGCACAATCACGACCAAATCTCCCTGCCTCGCCGGCAGGCTGGATCCCCGAGCTTCACTCTCAAGTTACACCGCTGAACCCGAGGATGATAGAGAGACGAGCGAGCAGTTACAATAATTTTTCAATTCCTAGAATCCCAGTAAACGAATCAGCTTTTTGCGGTAAGTGGTTTTGCGCCGTCGTCGAGCTGGTGATTTACCGATAATTTTGGGCCATTCAGTCTTGAGCCAATTTTGCTGAAATTTTAAAATCTTGCCAAATCCCCTTTTCTTTAGCTCGTTATCGACTTTACCCCCTTGATGTGGGTATCTGGATAATTTTGGTAGTGGCGAGCAAAAGCCGTGAGCATAATGAGCCAGTTCGTGAGCGATAGTCGCATCGATCATCAGTTCCGGTACGCGCTCATCGCAAAAAAAGCCGGACATTAATATTCTCGTCTTAGAATTCTTGTCCTTGGGGTCAATTTGCCGGATACTACCCAGTCGCCGCCGTGCCTTGGCGCCGAATTTGATTTCAATCTCATTTGACCGCTCAATATCGGCAAAATACTCCTGCCAGATTTTATTTAATTTTTCTTCAAGCCAGTGATTGTCACGCATGTTTTAGATTATAGCAGAATATTAATTGTTAAATCATGGCTCGAATTCACGCCAAAATGATTGAATAAACTATAAACATATTCCACTTTCCCTCCAAAAGGTATGGAATAACACGCCAGAATTCGGGTCTTGACACGCCGCTGATCCTTGTGTTAGTCTGCCTATGGCTTGAGGGAGTACATCCCCAAGTTTTTTAATTAGAAAAGGTGTCGGGAATAAAGCCATTCATTTTTATCCTTCTGAAAAACGATCGTTAGTGAAAAGGATAAAATTGTTTCTAAGGTTGAATATTATCGGCTGAAAATCCTGAAACATGCTCATGCCTCTCTTTTTCGAGAGACTTTGTGTTTTGTCCAGGAGGGTGGGTGAAAATCTTAAAAATAATTCAAAAAAATTATTCGCGACAGTGCCAATCGTACTTTTAGTGACGACGCCGCTGTCGATCACGACAACTCTGCCGGAAGTGATGAGTCTTAATGTACCAAAAACTGATACAGCGGTGACGTTGCCGTCATTTGTGCTGGCAACAGACAGTCCGAAGGTCGTTTTGATCTCGACTACTACTCCAAAAATTATTCCCGGTGAATCAGTCTCCGGTCGCGAGACAAGATTGGCAGCCGAAGCCGCCGCCAAAGCTGTCGCTGAAGCGGCGAGAAAAGCAAAGCTAACTCAAAGTGTCAGAATCTCGGCCACTAGTGATCCGACTGACTTTGACGTGCTTTATCGTGGTGCTGGGGAAGCCTTTGGTGTTGATTGGCAGGTCTTGAAAGCTATCCACCAAGTCGAAACCGGTAGTTCTGGTAGCACAACTCGGTCCAACCCATCCGGTGCGACCGGCCCGATGCAGTTTATGCCCTCAACGTTTCGTGGGCACGCTGTTGATGGTGATGGTGACGGGGTGAAAAATGTCCACAATGTTTCTGATGCAATATATTCAGCTGCAAAACTTTTGAGTGATTGCAATTATCAGGCTGATAAAGATAACGCCATTTTGAAGTATAATCGTTCAATTTCTTATCTAAATAAAATTAAGAATTTAGCACGAAGTTACGGTCTAGAAATATAAAAAATCCCGCCTGAGAAATGGCGGGATTTTTTATATTATTTACCATTGTTGTGTAATTCTGATCGAAGTGTCATTCTGAGGTAACGAAGAATCTCTGAGATCCTTCGCCTCCAAACTACATCGGCTCAGGATGACAATTGTGCAACACCAGTATTATTTTATTTACAGTTGAGGTGTGACAACCACATCGTCTGACATAGACCATGTCGCGAGAGAAGCGTTCCCCTGATTTTTGTCCTCTATCTCACAGAGACGATTGTACTTTGATGTTCTCTCCGAGCGACAAGGAGCACCAGATTTGATCGTACCACATCCAGTCGCGACGGCCAGGTCAGAGATAAAGGTATCCTCTGTTTCACCGGAGCGGTGAGAAATCATCACTTTGAAGCCTGAGTCTTCAGCCATTTTCACAGTCTGGAGAGTTTCAGTCACAGTTCCGATCTGATTCGGCTTAACAAGGATGCCAGTCGAGGCTTTTTGCTCAATCCCCTTCTTCAACAATTCGGTATTTGTAACATAAATGTCGTCACCTATTATCTCGATTTTATCTCCGACGCGCTGGGTCATATCACGCCAAGCATCCCAATCACCTTCAGCCAGTGGATCCTCGATGGAAATAATCGGATATTTTTCTATCCAAGCCTCGTAAAAATTAATCAGTTCGTCACTGGTGAGTGATTTATTTTCTCGGTGAAGTTCATAAAAGTTTTCTTCAGAATAAATCCGACTAGCCGCAGGGTCAAGGGCGATAAAGATATTTTCTCCAGCCCGATAATCAGCTTCGGCAATCGCCATCATCAAAAGCTCCATGGCTTGTTCGTTTGAAAAAAGTGATGGAGCATAGCCTCCCTCGTCTCCAACAAGTGGCTGATAATTTCTTTCTTCGAGTATTTTGCCCAAGGCGTGATTAATCTCAGTAGCCGCCCGATAAGCCTCGCGAAATGAGGGAAATTTGATCGGAACAATCATATACTCCTGAAAATCTGTCGAACCAACAGCGTGTTTACCACCGTTTAAAATATTAAAAAATGGGATTGGAAGAATTAACTTGTCTGTCCGTTTACCCATCAATGCGGCAAGATATTGGTGCAACTGCATCCTACTACTTTTGGCGGCGGCTTTAGCGACAGAAAAGGATACAGACAATATCGCGTTTGCGCCCAAGGTGGCTTTATTTGTGGTACCGTCGAGAGCAATCATTTTCTGATCAACTTGAGAGATATTGGCCACATCCATACCGATAAGAGCACTTCTGATAGAGGTGTTTACGTTGTTGACGGCCTTGAGAACGCCTTTGCCGTTGAAACGTTTCTTGTCCCCATCTCTTAGCTCAATAGCCTCATATTTGCCAGCGGAAGCGCCTGAAGGGACATATCCGACAGCGTATGTCGCGTCATCAAGTAAAATTTCGCAAGAAACTGTGGGATTTCCTCTAGAATCTAAAATTTCACTAGCGCGGATTTCTTTAATTGCAGCCACTTACCCTCCTTATTTGAAATATCGTAAAAACAATTCGTATAAGAATATTATAACGAATTCGAAAAGAATAATAAAGCAACTCCGTTTTGCGACTGCAAAATGGCCCAGTCTTACTTTGAAACATTAATGCCAGTCGGCTAAAATGCCACGTTTGCCGTCAATTCGCTGAAGATAGTCGAAGCAGGACAGGGCTGCTTTTGCACCTTCTCCAGCAGCGATGACAACTTGTTTGGCTGCTGTCTGCGTCAGATCGCCAGCAGCAAAAATTCCAGGAACTGAGGTTTCTTGAAGTGGATTGATAACAATCTGATTTTTTTCGTCCATCTCAACAAATCCCTCGGCCAGTGTCCGATCAACTACAAAGCCGATTTCGACAATTATGCCATCAGTTTTGAGCTTTTTGCCCGATTTAAGAGAGATCGAGTCGACAGTGTCTTTGCCAAAAACTTCTGTCACTTCTTCGCTAAACATTATCTCAACATTTGGAATTTTCTTTACTTTTTCTTGCAGAATCTTTTCGCCACGAAATTCAGAGCCACGATATATAAGATAAACTTTTTTGGCGATAGCGGCGGAAAATATCGATGACTCCAAGGCGGTGTTACCACCACCAACTATTGTCAGTATTTTTCCTTTGAAAAATGGTGCGTCGCAGGTGGCACAATACGAAACTCCGGCGCCTCTAAGCCTTTCTTCTCCGGGGACACCAAGTTCTCGCGGTTTCTTACCGAAAGCCAGAATAATGGTTTTGGCTTCGACTGTTTCGCGAGTAAATTTGATCTTGAAACCATCTTTTGATTTTGTAATCTTTTTGGCTTCATCAAATTTAATCTCGGCACCAAACTTTTTAGCTTGATTGAAAAATTTCTTGGCTAGATCAAAACCTGAAATCAATTCGAAACCAGGGTAATTTTCAACTTCGCTTGTTTGAGCGATTTGACCACCAATATCTTTTGTTGCAACCAACGTCTTCAGCGCCCGACGTCCAGCATAAATTCCAGCAGTTAATCCAGCCGGTCCACCACCGATTATGACAACATCATACTTTTTGGTTTCTGTCATGACAATATTCCTCTGTTTTTAGTTGCTTCAATAATCCTATTCATCGCTAAAGCAAATGCTGCAGAGCGCATCGTGGCCTTCTTGCGATTGGCAAAATTATATATATCAGTAAATGCATTTACCATAATCTCGCGAAGCTTGTTTTCTACTGTTTCAAGTGTCCAATAATCTCGAGAAAGGTTCTGAACCCATTCAAAATAACTGACGGTGACACCACCAGAGTTTGCCAAGATATCAGGAATTACCGTAATATTTTTTTCCTTCAAAATAATATCAGCCTCAGGAGTGATCGGGCCGTTTGCTAGTTCTAAAATTATTTTAGCTTTGACTGTTTTGGCGATTTTGTGATCGATAGCGTTTTCAAGTGCAGCTGGGATGAGAACATCACAATCTAGCCCAAATATTTCTTCTGATTTTATTTCGACACTGTCAGGTAAATTTTTGATACTGCCATGCTTTTCTTTGTACTTAAGTGCCCGCATCGGGTCGATGCCGCTTTCGTTATACACAGTCCCCTTGGAATCGGCGATTGCGACGATAGACATACCTTCGTCATGAAGCAATTTGGCGATATTGTAACCCGCGTTACCAAAACCTTGGACTGCGACGGTCATGGTTTTTGGGTTAACGCCTTTTGCTTTCAAATATTCAAGTAAAACGTGTTTTCCTCCCATTGCTGTTGCCGTGTCACGACCAAGCGAGCCCTCATTTGCGACAGGTTTACCAGTGACTACAGCTGGTGAGTGTTCTCGGCTGAGAAGTGAATACTCGTCCATAATCCAAGCCATCGTTTGGGCATTTGTATTAACGTCAGGTGCCGGCACATCTTTTATCGGACCGATGAAGTCAAAAACTTTATCGACATAACCTCGTGTCAGGTGCTCTAGCTCATGCCCGGTTAATTTTTTGGGGTCGACGATGATTCCGCCTTTTGCACCACCGTAAGGAATATTGACAACGGCACATTTCATCGACATCCAGAGTGAAAGTGCCTTGACTTCATCAAGAGTAACTCCGGGATGAAAGCGCACCCCACCCTTGTATGGTCCCCTAGCGTTATTGTGTTGAACTCTAAATCCAGTAAAAACACGGATACTGCCATTGTCCATCCGGAGAGGAATCGAAACCTCAATAATTTTCTGGGGAAATTTCAATATCTCAATTAATTTTTTGTCACTATTACTGCAACAACCCGAAGCATTTTCGATCTGGGCAATCGCATTGTCAAATGCATTTGTCTCGCTCATATATACCCTTTCGGTTGGTTATTAAAGTTGACACAAATTGATCACTTATTTATGTTGGGTGGCACACTGTAGGACAAAGACATTGTTTTTTTGCAACCAGAAAATTTATAAAATTTACATGAGCTGTCTAATTGTCATCCTGAGCCGATGTAGTTTGGAAGCGAAGGATCTAGAGAGGTTCTTCGTTACCTCAGAATGACACTTCGATCCGAATTACACAACAGTGGTAATATTTATATATTGATGCGGATTCTGACGATTAGAAACTTAAGAGCTGCCCAAGTAATAACGCCGATTGATTTTAGGGCTGGCCAGGCACCTGGGAATAGAATGACAAAAATAATGATAAAAATCCAGTGCCCATGAGCAAAAATAGAATAAAAAGACCAGCAAATCAAGGCGATTAGCAATAAAGCGATAAAAAACTGGGCATTTGCTGGCAGTCCGGAGAGGGTTTTGTCGTAGAAACTAAATATTGAAATTAGCAGATCCATAATGTGAAATTTAGGAATTTAACCTTAAAATTTGTTTAGAAATTAAGTCAAAGACTCCCCTTTGGGGGAAATTAGAAATTAGAAATTCGTCACCACTTTCAGTATCTAAACACAAACAAACCAGAAATGTATTTGTGGTAGTCAGGTGTCGCGAAAGATTTAGTGGCTTCCCATGATTATGACAATGTCATAATTTTTTGTCATCGTGTCGTCATTTTTTAACAGTGTCGATTTTCGCTTCAGGACGGTTTTAATATCTGAAGCGATGGTATCATATCCGGTTTTGTAATAAACATAAGTGCTCCAGTAATCATAGCGCGAGGCGTTTCCAATCGCTGCAACATTGTACCCTGCCTGGCTGAGAATTGTCTTATAAGTGGCTGCGATATTGTTGACTCCACTACCGTTCAAGACTTGAATAGTAGTGGTTGTCTTGTCAGGAGCCGCCGGTGTTTCCACAACAGTTACTGCGTTTGCATCGCCAGATTTCTTTGTTGTGTCACCGTCGGAAACAAAATTCTTAATTGAGTCGATATTGCTATAAATCAATATCGTCAGCAACACAATGATGACAATAGCTATAATATTGCGAAATGCCTGCCGCCAAGAAAAAACAGTCTTTCGCTGATCAGTCTCTGAGTTTTTCTCTTTGGTGGGTGTTTTTGCGGCTGAAATTTTTATTGGCTCTTTGGCCTTCTTGCTTGGCGGAAAAAAGTCACTTTCATTGTTTGGTGTAAACAAATCTCCATCTGTTTCCGTCTTCTTCTTCGGCTCTACAGTCTTGTGGGTTTTTTCTGGTTTTAAATCATCATCAGAAGCAACCGGAAGTTTTATTTCAGGCTTCGGTATAGCGTGTGTCGAGTGATGATTTCGTCGTGGCGAAATGTCGTCTGATATCCCCATTTCCCTCCTTCGGAAAATATACATCTAAATTATAGCACAACGAAATTTGTTGTCTATTTTTACCAAAAGAACTTTTGTGTAAATGATTTTGAATTGAAAAAAATATTTAGAACTTGCGGATGACGCCTTTAACACGACCCTGGATGGTGACACGATTTTTTTTGAATAGCATTGGCTTCATCGTCTTGTTGGCCGGCTGGAGACGAACACTATTTTTTTCACTATAGTAGCGTTTTAGTGTGGCGTTCGAATTATCGATCAAGGCGACGACGATCTCGCCGTTTTTTGGCAAAGATGTCTGTTCAATGATGACATAGTCCCCCTCCAAAATGCCGTCATCAATCATTGATTCGCCACGAACCTTGAGGGCAAAAGTATGTCGCCCCAGCATATCACGAGGTATGTCTATTGTTTCGTTTGTCCTGATGGCTTCGATCGGCCGGCCGGCGTCGATAATTCCAAGGAGTTGTATCGAGTGCAACTCGACGCCGTCATCATAAGCCGGTGTCAACTGGATCGCACGAGCTTCGGTCGCTTCCTTTGTCAGATAGCCCTTATCTTCTAATATAGAAACGTATTCAGCGATGGTTCCGGTCGATGATAATTCAAAATAAGCAGCAATCTCGCGATAGCTCGGCGCGTAGCCGTTTTCGTCAATGAATTGACGGATATATTCTAGGATTTCTTTTTGTTTTTTTGTCAGTGTTTCCATAAGATATCTACAAATTATCATCCCAAGGGGAGATCCCCCTTTGGGGGACAAATCTAATACAAACATACAAATGCGGATTAATATTTAGTGTCGGTAGAATTGAAATCCGATTGTGTTCGGTCTGTTTACTTATACATTATCGAACATAACCCAAACAAAAGTCAAACAAAGGCCTGTGGAAAACTTTTAATAAGATTGACAAAAAATTGAAAAACGCTAATATAATCACAGGTGAGGTGGTGCGACAATCCCGACACGGATAGTGCCTGTGTGGTTGGCCACATTCTCGGCTGCTGTGACGAGCAGTAGTCTAGAATGTCACACAGGCATCGCATTGGCGCTCCTAGAGACAGGCCACCTCACCTCCCCTTTTCGGAGCCGCTCCTGGTTTACCAAAATCTCGAGCGGCTCGTTTGCACTGATTAGATCTTTTGCAATAATCCGACACATTCGAGGTGATGGGTTTGCGGAAACATGTCCAGTGGCTGGACTTTTTTTAATTTTAGTCCATGTAATTCAAATTCATTGATGTCGCGGGCAAAAGTCGCAGGGTTGCAGGAAACATAAATTAAGTTTGTAAAGTTTTTCAAGGACAAAAAGTTAGAAAGTTTTTTGATCAATTCTTTGTTTAGCCCAGCGCGAGGCGGATCGAGGATAATTTTTATATTTTCATATTTTTCAATTTTTTCATTTCTAAGCCACATATTTACATCGGCGTGGATAAATTCACAATTATAAATATTATTTATTCTAGCATTGACTTTGGCGTCATTGACGGCACTTTGGACGACTTCGACGCCGACAACTTCCTTGGCCAGTGTCGAGAGATAAATACCGATCGTGCCAGTACCGCAGAAAAGATCAAGAGCAGTGTCCCCCATTTCGATCTGTGCGAATTCCTTGATCTTGTCATATAAAGCCTTAACTCCGAGTGAATTGGTCTGAAAAAAAGAATCTGGCGAAATCTGAAATTTATATTTATCAATCTTTTCGCTTATTATTGGTGAGCCATGAAGTAAGCGTCGTCGAATATTCCTCAGTTGCCTCTGTGGAGTGACTGTGTGATAGAGGGACTTAATCTCCGGAATTTGATTGAGGGCGGTTTTTAGTTCCAGCTCAAATGGCAACTTATTGTCATCAGTCATCAGCTCGACCATAAATTCATCAGTAAATTTACCTTCACGGATCTTGACCTGATAAAAACCGGATAGAGATTTGTTGCGATCAGAATTGACGACTTCTAAAATCAGAGACAAAATCAGGTTTGATTTTACTGATTGGAGCAAACAGCTTTCTGCTTCGACTAAGCCATCAGTGTAGAGATAATTGTGGCGAGTGAAAATTTTCTTTCCGCTTTTTTGCTCGACCAAAAAGAAACGGATGGAGTTGCGATAAAAGAATGGCTCAGAGGCTTGCACGATTGGCAATATCTCTGTCTCAATTTTTGTCCGCGACAGCGTTTCTCTAAAAATTTCTTCTTTAAATTTCAATTGATCAGGATAAGCAATATTTTGGTGTTCACAGCCACCACAGAGATCAAAATATTGACATGGTGGATCAATTCTTTTTTCTGATGGCTCGATTATTTTTTCAATCACAGCTTCAGTATAGGACTTTTTTTCTTTGGTTATTTTGACATCCAAGACGTCGCCAGGAACAGATTTTTTGACAAAAACAGCGCGACCATTTTCGTCGTGCCCGATGCCCCAGCCTTCATATATTAACTTCTCAATTTTTATTCTCATAATTATTCTGCAAAAATTGTGGCTATTTTTACTATTCAACTTTATTTTTATCCTTTTAACTAACGATCGTTAGTTAAAAGGATAAAATATCTTTAGTTAGTATGTTATTATTAATAAATATTTCTATGAACTCTTCTTCCCCCTCAATAATTTCTGCGATCATATATTTAATATAGGTTGATCCACCATAATGTTTACAAATTAATTGTATATCATGATGGCAATCAAACGGATATACAAACACGCTTTTTTGAACCTGGATAAAACCAAGTTCATAAAGTTTTGAACGGATGACATCACGGATTGTGCGGTACTTTTCCGGAATGTCAAAAATTATAATTCGCCATTTTTTGTCCCAGTGATCTGAAATTCTCGGTTTCAGCTCATTTAAATAATTTATCTCTACACGATTTTTACCTAAGTCGGTAAGCTCAATATAATCACTCTTGTTTTCAACGATTTTTCGGATATAACCGCGTTGCTTGAGACGATATATTTTTCGTGAAAAATCTGATCGATCGATGGATCGTTCATCTAAATATTTTCCTAAAGCATTTTTGTCTTTTTTGGATTTTGTAAATGCAAATCCGAGAGATGCCACCCCGTCCGCAAAAAGAAGTAAAATTTCCTTGCTAGTTAATTTAATAATTTCTTTTGTCTCTTTTTGGATCATAATGTAATTCTAAAACTTTTTATCCTTTTATACAACGATCGTTAGTCAAAAGGATAAAAAGTAATAGCGGAAGTATAGAAAAGAATAGTGTGTTTAATGATTTAAAGACTTAAAGATCTATTAGAGTGGTGTGTTTGTTTGTAATAAAATTATTTTATTAATTCGAATAACACGATGCCTGTGGCGACGGCAACATTTAGAGAATTCTTCTGGCCGTGCATCGGGATTTCGATAATGTCGTCGCATAGTTCCAAAATTTCTTTGGAGATGCCGTCGACTTCGTTACCGACGATGAGAGCGAGAGTATTCGTATTAGGTATAACGTATGACGTATAAGGGGTTGAGTTTTCATGCTGTTCGAGGGCAATGATTTTAATCCCTTTTGTTTTTAAATTGAAAATTAAATTTTTTAAATTGTCTTGGTATTCCCACTCGACAAAATCAACGGCGCCGAGAGCCGCTTTGTCGATCTCCTTGCGCGGTGGTTTGGGCGTGAAGCCACAGAGATAAATCTTACTAACTCCAGCAGCGTCGGCGGTTCGAAAAATCGAACCGACGTTTTGCATCGAGCGGATATTGTCGAGAACAAGGGATAAGTTCATAAAGTGAGAAAGTTTATAAAGTAAAAAAGTATGTAAAGTTCAAAGTTGTTAGCATTCACATTTGATCAAGCGGTTCTTGATCTCTTCGGCGATATCCTTGGAGGAGAAAACTTCCTGTGAGGACGAGGTCAGGTCGCGCAGAATAATCTCATCGTTGAGCGCTTCCTTCTGGCCGATGATGACGGCGTATGTTGCCCCAATCTTGGCAGCTGACTTGATCTGTGGTCGGATACCATCATTACTAGGGACAAAATAAACATTTATATCAGATTTTGCCAAGGTGTCGTAAATTTTTTTGGAAATTTCTCGCGCTTTGTCACCGAGCTGGAGAATACAGACTTCAACGCCGCGAGTTTTTGGCGGCTTAATCCCCTGCTCTTTCATCGCCCCAACCAGTCTCTCTAGCCCGATCGAATAGCCGACAGCTGGAGTCGAATGACCACCAAGTAATTCGACCAAGCCGTCGTAGCGACCCCCGCCGACAATGGTGTTTTTGCGCCCCTTGTCACTCTTATCAACGATTTCGAAAACAGTCCGCGTGTAATAATCGAGGCCGCGGACCAGTGTCGGATCCAGATCGTAGCGGATGTTGAAATAATCAAGATACTCGAGAGTTTGCTGGAAATGTGTCTTGCAATCAGTGCAGAGATTGTCGAGCATGGTCGGGGCGCCCTTGGCGACCTTCTGACAACTGTCTTCCTTACAATCGAGCAGGCGAAGTGGATTGACTTCATAACGATTTTGGCAATCAGTGCAGAGATTGTCGAGATGACTTTTGTAATATTTTTTTAATTTCGCAATATATTTCGGCCGACATTTCGGGCAGCCGATCGAATTGGCATAGACGATTAAGTTTTTTAAACCAAGACGATTCAGGATCTCCCAAGCAGACATTATGACGAGATAATCAGCTTTGGCTGAATCATCGCCAAAAATCTCGACGCCGACCTGATAAAATTCACGAAAGCGGCCCTTTTGTGGTCGCTCGTGACGAAACATAGCGCCGGTGTAATATAGGCGGACGGGCTGTGACAAACTTGACATACCGTTTTGGATATAAGAGCGGACAGCGCCGGCAGTACCTTCGGGTCGGAGGGCAAGTTTGACCGAGTCGCTATCAGTGTGAGATTTGAGATAAAACATTTCCTTGGACACGATGTCAGTATCAGCGCCGATCCCCTTGGTGTAGATATCAGCGTCTTCAAAATGCGGCAGTGTGATGCGGCCAAAACCGAGTCCAAGTAAGGTTTTTTCGGCAACTTGTTTGATCTGTGCCCAGTACGGCTGTTCGGCTGGTAGGATATCCTTGGTTCCCCGCGCTGTTTGATAGACTTGTTTGCCCATAGAGTTCCTCTTTCAGAATTAAGAATGATATTATTCAGAATTCGATCTCAACTGAGCCAATTTTAGCAGGACTCAAGCGTGAAAGTCAAATCTAGATAGTACTCAGTACGCAGTATGCAGTGCATAGTACTGAGTACTCAGGAGAAATATTGCAAAATTTGTCTTAATATTGTACTCTTTTGCCATCGCACTGACAAAGGGAGTCGAGATGAGTGACACAGGTTCGGACCGATTTGGTGACGAGAGCGATCCGCTGGACGAGGGCAAGCTCGCTGTGTACTTCGGGGATCTCATTCCTGAGGCATCGCCAGCCGCCATGACGATCACCAGTCTGGCGAATGAGATCTTGAGGCTACTCGAGCTTCATGATGGCGCCAACCTCGGCGCCTTCTTCACAAGGGTGCAGACGCAGGATGATCTCAGGGTGTTGAAGTACGCCCTGGAATCGGTCGTTGAGGTACTGTCGGCCAAGATCAAGACGACAGACGACCCCGAGGTCATGAGAGTTTCCGCGACCACATTGGCCAAGCTGTCAGGGGGGCTGGTTGACATTAGTTACATGGCAAGCTCCGCTCGGCTGATGGACAATACCCTCATCAGCGGTCTCGGGGAACTGCTTCAGAGTCTTGATGGTGACGGCTAGTCTGTCCACCTACAAGCCGTGCGGGACGTTTGGCAGACCATTGATTTGGTCGCCGAGCGTCCCGTGATTGAATTTGCATTCAGAATCAGAAAACAGACTCTTCATGTGCATTCAGAGTGACATTATTTATATAAATAGAGAAATTTATAAAATTATTTTATCTTTTTCCAGCTTCAATTTTAGAGTTAGGTTTTCGGCTGTGTCATGTTCGAGCAGTTTGTCAGAGAGAATGCTTTCGATCTTGTCGGCGATGAATTTGCGGATGGGTCTGGCACCGTAGTCGTCGGAATAACTCTTGTCAGCGATGAATTTGCGGACATCGATCGGAACGACCAGCTTAATATTTTTATTTGCCAATCGTGTGACTAATTCGCCAATTTGTAGATCGACAATTTTGCGAATGACGATTTTGCTCAGTGGTGAAAAGACGATGACTTTGTCGAGTCGGTTGATAAATTCCGGTCGAAAAGTTTTCTCGACAGTCTCGATGACGTTTTCTTTCATCATCTCATATCTGCCTTGGTCTGATTTCGAGTGACCAAAACCGATCGCTGCTTGGCGACGAATGATATCAGTGCCGAGATTTGAAGTCATGATGATAATAGTATTTTTGAAATCAACTGTGCGACCCTTTGCGTCGGTCAGTGCCCCCTCATCCATGATTTGTAGTAAAATATTAAAGACTTCAGGATGAGCCTTCTCGATCTCGTCGAAGAGAATGACAGAGTAAGGATTTTGGCGAATTTTCTCCGTCAGCTTGCCACCTTCTTCGTAGCCGATGTAGCCCGCAGGCGCGCCAATCAAGCGAGCAACATTGTGCTTCTCGGCAAACTCAGACATATCTATTTTGACCAGTGTTTTTTCACTACCAAAGATTTCGCGCGCTAAAACCTTGGCCAGTTCGGTCTTGCCTACCCCGGTCGGGCCGAGGAAGATGAAGGAGCCAATCGGTCTGGCCGGATTGGCGATACCAGTTCGAGCTCGTTTGATCGCCCGGGCCAGCTCGACGATCGCTTCGTCCTGTCCGACGATGTATTTTTTCAATTTCTTATCAAGATTTATGTAGCTGCTTCTCTCCTTGAGCGACATCGTGGTCACGGGTACTCCAGTCCACTCGGAAACTAAATCAGCGATATCTCGGGCATTTATTTCGGGAACAGAAGCGGCTTTTCGGTCTGACTTTAGTTGCTTGATTTTGTTTTGGAGTTTTAAGCTTTTTTCGCGCAAAAGCGTTGCTTGTTCGTATTTCTCAGCGTCAATTAATTTTTCTTTTTCACGTGAAATTTGAGCTAATTCTTTTTGTAATTTTGACAGCGGATCAGCCTTCTTGACCTCGGAGTTATGGGCGGCGCCGGCTTCGTCGATCAGGTCAATCGCCTTGTCTGGCAGGGATCGGTCATGAATATAGCGGATGGAAAAATCGACGGCAGCATCGAGAGATTCGGGACTATATTTTACATGATGAAATTCTTCGTAATAACTCTTAATCCCAGTCAAAATTTTATATGCTTCGTCACGAGTCGGTTCCTCAACCTTGATCGGTTGGAAGCGTCGCTCGAAGGCGGAGTCTTTTTCGATATATTTCTTGTACTCGTTAAATGTTGTCGCGCCGATCAGACGGAGCTTGCCTTTGGCCAACATTGGTTTGAGCAGGTTTGCGGCGTCGACCGAACCTTCGGTCGAACCAGCGCCGATGATCATATGAACTTCGTCGACGAAAAGAATGATGTTTTTGCGTTTCTCTATTTCGGCCAAAATCTTTTTGACTCGGCTTTCAAATTGGCCACGGTACATCGTTCCAGCTAGAATCGAGCCTAAATCGAGAGACAAAATTTCGGTATTAGCAATTTTTTCAGGAACTTCGCCCTTGATAATTTTCTGGGCTAGACCTTCGACAATCGCTGTTTTTCCGACACCCGGCTCGCCGACAAGCACCGGATTGTTTTTCGTTCGGCGCGATAGTGTCTGGATCAAACGATGAATCTCCTTTTCTCGGCCGATCACCGGATCTAGTTTCTTTGTTTTTGTCAGTGCAGTTAGATTTGTCGAATGGGTGTCGAGAGTAGATTCTTTTGTTTGGGCAGGATTATTTAAACCTGGCATCGGTGGCATTGGACCGAAAAACTGTTCATCAGCTATTCCTTCGTCTTCTAGGAGATTGCTCGGGTTTATCATTGGATTGATTTGTGGTTGACTGTCCAGCTGATTAAACGATTGATTGATACCATTGAAGATTGACTCGACCTGTTTCTTGATTTTTTTCGGGTCAACACCGATACGCTCGATAACGAGATATGAGTTAAACATTTTATTGGAAATCAGAGCCAGGAGAAGGTGTTCTGAGCCAACATTGGAATGGCGGTATTTTAGAGCCGTTTGAACGGCAAGTTGGAGGGATTTTTTGGCTGATTCAGTAATCACTGTAGGTTTTGTCGTTTTGGTTTTTTTGTGCGAGATCAGCGACGAGATCAGCTCGGCTCTATCGGAGGTAACATCAAAGCTTGTCAGTATCTCAGCGGCCAAAGTATCCCTATTTTGCAAAATGGCCAAAAGCTGGTGCTCCGTGTCGAGAGTGAGATTGCGTTCGCGAGCGATTTGCTCTGCGTCTATCAAAGTTTTCTTCAGACTAGGGGTGAATTTATTGAATATATCATTGTTCATTTTTGTTCCTCAAAAAATAATATTGCGTTTTTGTCATCCCGGACACTGATCCGGGATCCAGGAAGTTTGGTTGCAATACTTTGCTTTCGAAATTATTCAACTCGCCTGGATTCCCGCCTGCGCGGGAATGACAGAATAATACGAGTAGACATTAAAAGTGAGTTATTCTTCGTCAATAATTTTGTCTTTTTTGGCCTTTGACTTTTTTGATACCTTCTTCTTGGCTGGAGCTTTTTTGGCAGTACTGATAGTCATCTCTTTCTTCTCAACTGCTTCAGCAGCTGCTTCTTCGCCGAGGTCTTCAAGTGATTTGATGTCGATCCCCCATCCAGTAAGTTTTGAGGCAAGACGAACGTTTTGACCATTTTTGCCGATTGCAAGTGATAGGTTGTCGGTGTCGACGTAAACGGTAGCCTTGCTGTCTTTGGATGAAATTTGAATCTGGCGAGTCTTGGCTGGCGACAAAGCGTTCATGATAAATTGTTCGACATCTTCATCCCAGAGAACTATATCAATTTTCTCCATGCCAATCTCATCAAGTACGGCCTGGACCCTGGTGCCACGTTGACCGACGCACGAACCGACCGGATCAACCTTGTCTTCTGTGGCGATGACGGCAATTTTTGTCCTGAAGCCAGCTTCTCGGGCGATACTTTTTATCTCGACAGTGCCAGCCAGAATCTCTGGCACCTCGATTTCAAATAGTCCTCGAATAAGCTCTTCGTTGCTTCTAGAAACGATAATCTGTGGACCCTTGACCGACTGTGAAACCTCCTTGACGACAACCTTTAGTCTTTGGCCTAGATGATAGCGCTCGTTGGGAATTTGCTCGGAGGGATACAAAATACCATTTACCTTACCAAGGCTGACAACAATATTTCTGCCTTCAAGCTGGGAAACTGTTGCAGTGATGATTTTGTTTTCCTTGTCTTTGAACTCAGCAAAGAGTAAGTCGCGCTCAGCTTCACGAATGCGCTGGATGATAACCTGCTTGGCGGTCTGGGCGGCGATACGACCAAAATCATCGTGGTGTGGTAGCGGGACGATAACTTCTTTGCCGTATTCGGCTTTGGCGTCAATTTCCTTTGCTTCATCTAGTGTCAGCTCGTGTTCGTGTTCCTTGATCTCTTCGGGGTCCTCGATGACGTCATAGATGCGAAACATTTCAGCTTGACCGGTTTCCGGGTTTAGCTTGGTGCGAATTATCTGTCGTGCTTTACCATAGTCCTTACGATAAGCAGCAGCAAGTGCTGCCTCGACAGTTTCCAAAATAATTGCCTTGTCCAAACCTTTTTCTTCGCAAATGTCGTCTATCGCCAACATGAACGGGCTAACTTGTTTCATAACAACTCCTCTTATCTAAATCTTAAATTTAATTATAGCACAGAGTTCAATATTTGAACTGTGTATTTTTTTGTAACTACTCACTCACCCTATCATTGTCATCCTCGGGACCAGCGGTGTTCTCGAGAGTGGTGCCCGGGGATCCATAAAAAGTTTGTGCTGCCTGGATTCCCGCCTGCGCGGGAATGACACTGCAAATGAGCAGTTACATTTCTGAAAAAAAGAAGTGGTCCGAAGGACCACTAACATTGATTATACTTTAACTCAAAGTAGCCTAAAAATCAAGAGGGTTGTTTCATCTTTTCCCTCAAGACCAGCCAAGCGAGTTTGGGTAGGGCGAGTTGACGTTTGGCTCGATTTGGTTCGTGAATTAAGCGATAAAGCCACTCTAGCCCACTTTTTTGCATCCAGTGCGGAGCGCGCGGTGTTATCTTGGCGATGAAATCAAAAGTACCGCCGAGACCGACGCCGACTTTGCAACAAGTTTTGGCTAAGTTTTCGACAAGCCAACGTTCTTGCTTGGGCGCGCCAAGGCAGGCAAGCAAGATGTCGGCTTTGGAATGATTGATCACCTCAATTATTTCTGAGCCCTTGGCACCTATTTTTCCATCGAAGACGCCAGCAACACGAAGGCCTGGGACATCGGTTTGGAGTTTCAGGGCGACTCGTTCGGCAACTGTGGCGGTGCCGCCAAAAAGAAAAAGACGGTACTTGTTTTGAGCGGCGACCTTGGCAATAGACCAGATAAAATCAGACCCGGAGATTTTTTCTTGAAGTGGTGTGTGATAACGCCTAGTAGCAAGTGGCAGAAATAAAAGTGACAAAAACCAGTAAATAGTAATAGTAATTGCACGTAAATATTTATTTTTTGGAGCTTTGAAATCGAGAAAATGGGCGGCCCAAAGGATGCCATAGCTGTCTGGCAGATTTAGTTTTGATTTTTTATTTAATATATCCTTGAACTCTTCATCAGTTTGGGCGCGAATGACAAACTCTGTGTTCGGAGTAGTGATAATTGATTTTTGGCTCGATTCGACGAAGTCAACAATTTTTTGTTCTGCTTCAGCAAAAGAGAGATTGTCAAAAGTCACACCGAGGACATTGATAATGTTTCTAGGCATTTTTCATTTTCTCCAAATATTTCCGGTAACCATCATCGACATGATGGCTTAGATGTTCTAAAAACTTTTCTTTAGAAAATTTCTCAGCTTGGGAGCGACAATTTTGTGGTATGAAGGTATCATACTTTTCTTCCAGCTCGACAATTGCTTTTTCGAGCGATTCGGTCGTCGGATTATCAAAAAAAACTCCTGTCACGTTTTGAACAACTGTTTCCAGTGCTCCGCCGCGACTATAGGCGATAACCGGTCGCCCAGCCGCCATCGCCTCGAGAGGTGTGATGCCAAAATCATCCTCGCCGGCGAAGATAAAGGCGCGACAATCACGATAAAATTGATAGGTCTTCACATCGCTTTGCCAACCGACGAATTTAATTGTCGGTCCGGAAATTGCTTCGAGATCTGCCTGTGATGATCCCTCGCCGACGATAATCAATTTTTTCTGCAATTTATTGCAAACATCGATAACTAGGTCGATGCGCTTGTATGGTTCGAGTCGCGAGACGATCAGAAAATAATCGCTTGGACCATCTTTTGCCATTTCAATTTCAGATACTTCAACTGGTGGATATAAAACACGGCTATCTTGTCGATAGTATTTGGATATTCTTTTTCGAACATTTTCCGAATTAGCCAGAAAATGGTCAACGCGATCAGCTGAAGCTCGATCCCAGAGACGATATTTGTGGAGAATGTTGCGGATATACAACCCTTTCAAACCCCAACCGATATTATTTTCATGCAGATATTCGTTTGTCCAGTCCCAGAGATAGCGAGTTGGTGTGTGGCAGTAGCAGAGGTGGAAAGTCTCCGGTTTGGTGATGACGCCGTGTGCATAGGAATCATTTGAGGAAATGACAACGTCGTATTTTGAAAGGTCGTGTTCTTCGACGGCTCGAGAATATTTACCGATTAAATATTTTGGTTTTTGTCGGAAAAATATCTGGTATTTTTGCAGACTAGTAGTAATTATTTTGTGATTTTTAAAAATACCGTGCGTCCCCTCTTCATCGTAAATCATGCAATAAATGGGCGCATCAGGATAAAGTTCACAGATGGCGGCAAGGGTTTTTTGGGCGCCGCCCATCTTGGTCAAAAAATCACAAACAAGTGCGACCTTTAGCCCATTTTTTTCATTTTCTGTTTTATTCATTTTTCCATTTCTCAATAATGTTCAGAGTCTCTCTTGCTGTTTTTTCCCAAGAAAACTTGGTAGCTTGATCGACGGCTCGACGGGAATATTTATCTCTTAGTTTTTCGTCGGAGATAAATTGAAATATTTTTTCGCCAATGTCATTTTCATCCTCGGGATTACAGAGCAGAGCGGCGTTGCCAACAATTTCCGGCAATGACGAGACATTGGACGTGACTACCGGGACACCACAGGCCAACGCTTCGAGAACTGACAAGCCAAAACCTTCGTAGAGTGTCGGAAACGCAAAGACATCAGCGCGAGCGATTACCTCGGCCAGTTTATCGCGTTTGATAAAGCCAGGCAAGACGATATCTTTGGCATATTGTCCCGCATCGTTGATCAATCTGTAAATAACATCAAAATTATATCCAGGCGAGCCGATGAGAACAAGTTTGTGCTCGATCCCCTTCTCCTTTTTCAAGCTAACAAATGCATTTATCAGGCGAGCGGTATTTTTTCGCTCCTCGAGACGTCCGACAGAGAGAATATAAGGGCTATCAATTTTAAGCAAATCACGTGGTGACGAAAATGGATGAAAAACATTTTTGTCGTATCCGAGCGGGACGACGGAGGCTTTTGATTTCGCTTCGGGAAAATATTTGGTCAGGTCATTTTTTGTTGATTCACTGACGCAGATTAGTTTTTTGGCTCGGCGTAAGTAATTATCAATCGCCTGCCTTTGGCGTATATTTCCGAGAACAGAATATGCTGCGGGAAAATACTTCCAAGCCAGGTCATGAACAATTGCAATTGATTTTTTCGGGGCGCTTGCTGGAATTTTATCGGTTGGCTGGAGATAGACATCACACTTATTTGTGCGAACAATTTGGGGTAAGAACCAGCTATTCCAGAAACGTTTTCGTCGATCTAACTTTTCGATAAAATTTAGCTGGTGTTTGAGTTCTTTTGGCAGAGGGGCGTTGGTGTATAGATAATAGATATTATTGTGATCGATTTTTATCAAATTCAAAATAAGCTCATAGACAAGATTTTCTATGCCAGTTCTATTTTTGACTGCTGCTTTTGAAGCGTCGATGCCGATGATCATAATAGCTCCAAATCTCTACATATTACAAATCTGATTACAAATATACAAATCAGTTTATCGATATTTGTATTTTTGTATTAAATTTGTAATTTGTAGAATGATCTAGCTTTTGGACCAAAGAACTGACTTCTTAAATGCGTCGAGATTTTCGAGAGCAATTCCAGACCCCTTAACGACACACTCCATCGGGTTGTTTGCTACTTCACAGGGAACTCCTGTGACCTTTGTCAAGAGCGCATCGATGTTGCGAAGGAGCGAGCCGCCACCGGTCAAGATGACCCCTTTATCCATAATATCGGAAGCGAGTTCTGGAGGGGTTTTTTGTAAAACATCTTTGACTGCGTTGATAATCTCCAGAAGTGGTGTTTTGATGGCTGCGACGATTTCCTCTGATGAGAGAATGATGCTTTCAGGTAGGCCAGTAATAGAATTTGACCCAGAGGCTTCCATTTTCAACTCTTTTTTCAACGGTTGAGCTGAACCGATCTTAATCTTGATCTCTTCAGCAGTTTGATCGCCGATAATAAGATTGTGTTTTTTTCGAACATAATTGGCAATAGCAGAATCAAATTTATTGCCACCAACGCGTACGGAAGTCGAAGCGACGACATCGCCGAGTGAGATGACGGCAACTTCGCTAGTACCGCCACCAATATCAATAATCATGTTGCCGGCAGGAATGGCAATCGGGATTCCTGCTCCTAGTGCCGCGGCGACTGGTTGCTTGATCAAATAAGTTTGTTTGGCGCCAGCAGAGTTACAGGCATCGATAACGGCACGTCTCTCTGTCGAAGTGACACCGGCAGGAATCGAAACCATAATGTCTGGTTTGAAAAGACGGATACTACCAGAAACTTTGTCGATGTAGTGCTTGAGCATGGCTTCCGCGATATGGAAACTGGCAATCGCACCATCTCTGAGCGGACTGGCAGCGATGATGCTCTCCGGGGTTCGTCCGATCATTTTCTTGGCTTCTTCGCCAATTGCCATAACCTTGTTGTCAGCGGCCTGGAGAGCAACAACGCTAGGATCGCTAATAACTATCCCCTTCTTGGGAATATAAACTCGAACATTGTTGGTTCCAAGATCGATGGCTATTTTGCGGATCATGCTAATAAAATTTCTAATTTCCCCCAAAGGGGAGTCTTTGACTTAATTTCTAATAAAATCCCAATGTTCTATTGTTAGAAAATTAGAATAAATACTAATGTTGTACAATTAAATCTTTTATGTCATCCCGAACTCGTTTCGGGATCCCGCGGCTTGATTCCGAGATGCTGAAACGAGTTCAGCATGACAACTACACAACAGTGGTAATAAATATAAATTGATTTAAAATTAAGAGTTAAAAATTAGTCGCTAGCTAATTCGTTCAATATCGGCGCCGACGGCACGTAATTTTTTATCCATATTTTCATAGCCGCGATCAACAAATTCGATATCGGTGATAATTGTTTCTCCTTTGGCAATCAACGCAGCGATAACTAGAGCGGCACCTCCACGGATGTCAGCGCCAGAAACCTCTGCCCCTGTTAGTTCGCACGGACCTGAAATGGTAAATTCGTGCGTATTGACGATCTCTGTACTCGCCCCCATTTTCCTTACTTGTTCGAGATAAGCAAATCGGCCTTCAAACATGGTTTCAAAAATATTTGTCAATCCTTTTGCTTGAGTCATCAGGACTGCATAAGGCGATTGGAGATCGGTCGAAAAACCCGGGTACGGACGCGTGTCGATAGATTGAGCAGTGAGACCGGAGTGTCGTGAAGTTTTAATATATTCAGCGCCATTGTGATTCACTATTGAAAAACTAGCTCCGGCGTCTTTCATCTTTTTAAGATAGATGGACAGATGGTCACTGATAACTGGGCCAATCTCGAGCCCGGAATTTGTCGCAATCGCAGCGGCCAGATATGTTCCCGCTTCTATCCGATCAGGCATGACTTCATAATCTGTTCCGGATAGACTGCTCACACCCTCAACAGTGATGACATGAGTGCCGGCGCCGGAGATTTTTGCCCCCATTTTATTCAAATAGTTGGCCAAGTCAGCGATTTCCGGCTCGGCTGCAGCTATATGTATCTCGGTTTTTCCAGGGGAAAAAACTGTCGCCAAAATAGCGTTTTCAGTCGCGGTAACACTCATTTTATTGAGGACAATTTTTCCGGCTTGTGGTTTACCGCCGAGATAAAAAGTATGGTCGTCGGAGGTAATTTTGACGCCGAGCTGTTTGAATAAATCGAGATGGTCGTCGATCGGTCTGGAACCGATCAAACAGCCACCCGGCTGGGAAAAGACGGCGTGACCGAATTTCGATAGAAGTGCCCCGATCAGAACGATTGATCCGCGCAATTTTTTCATTAATTTTTCATCTGGATGTGACGATTTTATCTCTGTCGGGTCGATCGTTACAACGTTGTTTGTAAGCTTAATTTTAGCACCAATGCTTTCAAGGATTGCCAGGCTTTTATTTATATCCAAGATGTTCGGCACATTTGAAATGGTTGACGGTGAATCTGCTAAAATTGCCGCTTGTAAAATTTTTAAAGCTGCGTTCTTTGCTCCACCTATTTTGATGGTACCGTTTAATTTTGTTTGTCCTGTTATTTTGAACTTTGCCATAAAACCTCATTTATTTTTTCTATACTATTTGCTATTATTGTATTGTAATAAATGTAAAGTTACAAGACAATTTGCAGTAACTGCTCATCCATCCTTTCTGTCATCCTCGGTTTCAGCGGTGTGACTTGCCCCGCCTTGAGACTTAGGCGGGGCGAGGGAGTGAAGCCCGGGGATCCAGGAAGTTCGGTTGCGATTGTGCCACCTGGATTCTCATTCGAGTCTGAGCCTGAGGGCTCATCCCTCAGAATCGATGACCCGCCGGAGTTTATCCCGTACTCTGATACGGGGCGGGAATGACAGCCGAGTGAGCAGTTACAGTTTGCAATATTATGAAAGCACAAAATGGTTAGAAATGATCGACGTACACGTTTGCTGCCAAAAATTTTGTTTGGACAATCCATAGTTGCATTCATTGTTATTTTAATGTCCCTTGGTGTTATCTTTTATGCTGAAGGTTATCGTTTCGATTTTTCAACCTTCAGAGTCGTAAAAACCGGCGTACTCTATCTCAAATTTCAGCCACGAAATGTGACGATCAGCGTAAATGATCTGCGTCAGGAAGAATCCTCAAGTTTTGTTGAAAACCTGACGCCCGGTTTATATCATGTTTCAGTCGATAAATCTGGATATGTGTCATGGAAGCTTGGTCTGCAGGTGAGATCTCAGTCTGTCAATGAATTTAGTGACATCATACTTTTTCGTTCGAAAATACCTGTTTCTGATCTGACTGATCCGGATAAAATCGGTATTTTGACGGAACCAACCGAAGTTCTGGCGTCAAATGCCCCTGATCAATTGTTGTACAATGAATACGAGATTTGGGTCGGTAATCAACTCGTAACTCGATTTGCATCACCTGTCCAGGGCGCAGTCTGGTATCCGGATCTTGCTCATATAGTATATCAACAGGGCAAAGAAATTCGTCTTATCGAGTCAAATGGTCAAAACGACACTGCCCTTGTGAAATTATCCAGTGATACGCCGACCATCTTTGCTATCGGGAGTCGTGGTTCAGAACTCTATTTTCAGGATGACGGTAAGTACAAAATGGCAAAGATTCGGTAAATCTGAATATAAATCTCTTTAATAATAAGTAGGACTATTGCTTATTTTAGACCAAAATAAATTTGGCTGGTCTCGGGATTTTTTAAAATATCTTTATTTCCTTCAAGCGCGACACGCCCATTTTCAAGTATGTATGTACGGTTTGCAATCGAGACAGCCTGTTTAACGTTTTGTTCGACAATTAAAACTGACACACTTCTATGATTAATTTCAACAATTTTACTAAACACTTCTTTCATCGCGATTGGAGAAAGACCAAGTGATGGTTCATCAAGGAGTAGTAACTCAGGATTTTGAACAAGTGCACGAGCGATTGAGAGCAATTGCTGTTGTCCCCCTGAAAGGGTAGATGCGTTATGTTTCTGCTTTGCTTTAAGGGTTGGGAATTTTTCAAATATATCTTTAATATTTCTTTTGACCAGCTCCTTGTCGGTAAAGATAAAAGCTCCCATCTCTAGATTTTCGAACACCGTCATGTCGGAAAAAACCAGTCTGCCCTGTGGAGCAAAGCTAATACCCTCCCTAATCAAGTCGTGTGTTGGTAGATTTGTAATGTCTTTGTCTTTAAAAATAATTTGGCCATCATAGATATCTGCCAAGTTAAAAATGCTTTTGAGTAATGTCGACTTGCCTGCTCCATTGGTACCGATCAATGCCACAATCTCGCCCGGATCGACATAAATATCAACCCCGCGAAGAATTTCCATACCATCATAACCGGATTTTAGAGAGGATATTTTTAGCATATTATTTTAGTCTCTTGTTCTCGTGACGCAACACTTTGGCATTCTTTGAAGTCACAACACTTTCACCTGTTTGCTTTTCCACTTCTAATCGCGCTTTTTTTGCGGCTAAACCACCTTTTCGAGCCACTTCCCTGTTTTTTTGTAATCCGGTCGGCTTCTGTTTTTTGGAAATTTCCATCGTAGAGGCTTCGGCCAACATATTCAAGATCAGCTCTAGATTGGTCATATTATCTCTCAGATTTTCTTTTTTGAGTTTTTTCAGCTTTTTGTAATCTCTGACACTCCTGTCCGCCCAAGCTTTTGTGATTTCATCCGTTAAAATCGCGTATTCCAGCCCCTCTTTCATTTCTCGTTCGTGCCATTCATCGGTCAGCTCTTTGCGTACTTCAATACTTTTCAAGCGCTGGTTTATCCATTCCTTTGAATAACCTTTTCGCAAATAAATTTTCATCGCCCGATCAAAAGCAAGCTCTGGATCCTCAGTTTCTTCTATTCTCTCGTATCCGACTTTTGCCAGCCATAGTTTAAACGGCTCAGCCTTTGGTGAGGGAATCGATTGAACAAGACGAAGTAAATTTTCCGTAGAAAAGCAGTCTGTCGCGTATTTTTTACCGTCAGAGGCAACAAACTTCAGTTGTACGATTTTTTCGTACACCTCACTTCCTTCGTCTTTTAGTTTATTTTTTAAATCACTCCAGTATCGTTTTGGGATAGTCGAATTGGTTAAAATTTCAATAACATCAACGACTGAAAAATACCACAGCTCTCTCTCCTTATTCCAAGTGCGGCGAACTTTCTTTTGATCAAATAGGATTATGGAATTTGACTTTTTCATGATGAGTTTATTATATCTCAAACTACTCAAAAAAGCCCAGAGATGAGCTTTTTGAGCAGATTAAATCATTTTTGTATTACTGAACTTTTGAGTATACTTCCTTACCACCAACCAACTTCAGCTCGTACCAATTATTGATGTCGGCGTCACCATTTGACTTGAATGAAAAGGTGGCAACGGATCCGTTGTAATCTTTAATTGAAGAAAAGTAATCCTTCACACACGTTGAATCTTCGCCGCATTTTACCAATGCATTTTTTAGCATATAAACACCGTCATAAGCCGCACCAACAAAAAAGTTGTTGTAAGGAATATCCTTGCCATATTTAGCGTTGTATTTTGAAATTAATGCAGCTGTATTTTTGGATGTTAAATTAGCATACGGAGCAACAGTAAATGTTCCGTCAGGGAGAGCATTACCGGATTGTGCGTATACCGTCTTTCCAACAAAAACTGAATTACCCAGAAGTGTTCCAGTAATGTTGAGAGTTTTTATTTCTTTGGCAATTTCTATTGCAGTTGGTTGCCCCTGTGGAGAGACGAACAGCGCGTCAGGTTTGGCGGCCTTTATCTTTGTTAACTCGGTTTGAAAACCGGCTTGACCTGAAGCATATTCCTCGGAGTCGATAATTGTTCCACCCAAAGCGACAAAATCTTTTATAAAATCATCAGTAATACCTTTTGCGTACGCTGTCTGTTCTGTGATTGTAGCGATTGTTTTAAGATTGTAAGTATTATAAGCCAGCTGTGCAATTTGTGCTGATTGGTCAGAACTCGATGGACTTGTTCGAAAAACATAAGAATATTTATCCAAAATTCCTGGGGCTGTCGAAACACCGGCCAATCCAAAAACTTTATTTTTGTCCAAGATTGGTGCGATTATGGCAGTTTCACTACTACAATGACCACCGAGAATAAATTTAACCTTGTCAGTCTGAATCAACTTATTTGCAGCAATCACGGCCTGATCAGCTTGACATTTACCATCTTCAGCAACTACACTCAAATTTCGCCCGTCGATGCCACCTGCTTTGTTAATTTCTTCAACAGCCATATTGATCATGTCGAGCGAACCCTGACCATAAAGTGCCGCTACGCCTGTCAGTGGTGCTATAACTCCAATTTTAATATTGGTCTTTGGCGTTTTATTTTGTTGCCACCACGACAACCCGCCGATAAATACAACCAATAAAATAACTAAACCGATTGGTAGCCACCAGTTGGTTTTTTTCTGTTCTTCCACTTCTTCTTTTTTGTCCATTCCTCCACCTTCTTAAATTAATTCTGCATAAATTTTAGAAATTTTATTTCCATCTTGTCTGATATATCGGAAAATATGTTAATAAATTGAGTTCTGCATTTCGAAAGTCATAGATTGCCGTGCCAGCCGATGTTCATCGGCTTGGCTCGCAATGACGGATAGGTGCCTAGATTCATTTATGCACCGAGATAAGCTTCTTTGACTTTTTGATTTTTCTCGATCTCAACCGGATTGCCATGTGCGATTATTTTACCTGCATCCATGACCACCACCTCATCAACTAAATTGTACACAAAGTTCATATCATGTTCAATAATTAGAATAGTCTCTCCCTCATCCTTAAGCTTGGTTAAGAATTTTGAAATTTCGTTTCGCAAATGTGGCGTAACACCGGCGACCGGCTCATCGAGAAGCATAATTTTGTGTGGCAAGAGATATGTTCGGGCAATTTCAATCAGTCGGCGTTGACCGAAGCTGAGAGTTTTGACCGGCATATTTATTTTTTTGTTGAGTTCAAATAAATCCAAAATTTCATTTATTTGTTCTGTCTGTTCTGTCGATGGCTTAGACCTGGCAAAGAAATTAAAATTTCTCTGATCGAGCACCAACAACAGATTTTCCTTGACGGTTAGATTTTTGAACAGCCGCGATTGCTGATACATTCTCGAGATACCCAACCGGGCTCTTTCTTCAACTGAATTATCAGTGATATTGGATCCGTCAAGGATTATTTTGCCTGAGTCTACAGATAAAATTCCGGAAATCAAATTAAAGACGGTTGTCTTGCCTGAACCATTTGGACCTATCATGGCAATAATTTTGCCGGACTCAATTTCAAAACTACAGCCGTCAACCGCTTTGACGCCGCCAAATGACCGCTTAAGATTTTTTATTTCCAAAATATTACTCAAGTTCAACCTTTCCATAAAACCCCTTTGGTTTGTAAAGAAGTATTAAAAGTAAAAACAGGGCATAGAGCAATTGGCGTCCCGGACCGATCAGTGATGATGGCAAGCCGATGAAGCGGAGCGGCTCAGGAAGTAAGACAATTATTATAGTTGCAAAGACAGTACCGGGCAGAGAGGCAAGTCCGCCGATAACGACAATGGTTAGGATAGGAATCAAGTTGACAAACATAAAAGAGGTTGGATCGATGTATGAAAGATAAGATGCCAGTAAGCAGCCGGCGATGCCAGCAAAAAAAGCTGAAATCATCAAGGCCAGGCTTTTGGCAGTGGCTGTCTTTTTACCTAAGCTCTTGGCTGCCAATTCGTCATCTCTGATGGCTTCGAGTGTTTTACCAAACGGCGATGAAGCAATTTTGTGTAGAATTAAATAAGTTAAAATTGCGATCAGAGCAGAGAGAATTAAAAAGTTTGTGTCGTTGTTGAAATCTATACCCCAAAATTGTGGTCGCGGAATCCCGGGTAGTCCAAGTGGACCCTTGGTCAGTCCAATCCAGTTGAGAGTGACAGCGTAGATCACAAATGAAAACCCCATCGTTGCCAGTGCGAGATAATCCCCTTTTAATTTATTGGTTGCGGTCGAAAGTATATAAGCAAAGATTGTTGGTACCAGAGCAGCGGTGAGCAAGCAAAACCAAAACGGTTGGCCGGACAAAGCCAAAAGAGCGGAAGCATAAGCCCCGATAGCGTAGAAGCCGACAAACCCGAGATTAAACAAACCACAAAAGCCAAGTGCGAGTTGAAGTGACAGTGCCAAAATCAAGTAAATCGAAATCATTATCAGTAATCCGCCAAAATAGCTCGAGATCATTTTGTTGCCTCTTTCTTGACCGTAAATAATCCAGTTGACTTAAATAATAGAAAAATAAACAAAATAATGAAGGCAATAGCATCTTGGAAACCAGAAGGTAAAAACCAGATGCCGAATTTTTCGACCAGACCGAGAAAAAATGAGCCGGCGATAGCGCCAGGAACGCTGCCGATGCCGCCGATGATGGCGCCGGCGAAGCCTTTGATCATCAAGTTTGTTCCCATTGTCGGTGTTAGATTGTATTCAAGTGTGATCAAAATACCGGCCAAGCCGGCGATAGCCGAGCCGACTACAAAAGACCAAGTATAAATTTTTTCTGCTGAAATCCCGACGATCTCGGCCACGTCCTTGTTGTCGGCGACAGCTCTCATCGCCTTGCCGGTCTTGGTTTTATTCATAAACCATGTCAGAAAGATAAAAAGGATGACCGCGCTGATGATTGTTATGATTTGAAGTGGCGTGATTAAGCCACCGGCAATCGAGATGCCCGTTCTTGACTGGACAAACCCAATTGTTTTGACATTATTTCCGAAGAAAATTTGAATAAGTGATTCCAGCAAAATTAAAAGTCCGACGCTGGCGATCAATAAAATCGACGAACTCGATTTCCTTTTTCTAAGTGGTTTGTAAAAAAGTAAATTGAGTAAAAATCCAATGATAGCGGTCGAAATGATTGTCAGGACAGCGGCGAGCCAAAAGTCCAGTCCTAAAAGTGAATAAAACCAGTACAGAAGATAACCACCCCAAACCGCGACGGTGCCGTGGGCAAAATGAACAAATTTATTGGTCGAATAAATCAACGAAAAACCAGACGCGATCAGAGCGTAGATTGCGCCAGCGACTAAACCATTGATGAAAATTTGGATAAACAAACTACTTTTCTCTTTAATATTCTGACTAAAACACGACAGATCGATGCCCATCATTTGACAGTGAGTGCTCATGACAGTCGAATTACAGGCTTAATCCTCGCAATGACAAGTAAAATTTTATCGTCCACTAGTCAAAGACTGGAAATTGATCGGAGTGTCTGGCTTGGTATTATTTTTGGGATCCGGATGAATTTGATTTGCCAGGACGACGACGCGCTTTAGAGATGTGCCGACCGGCCAGCAAGTTACAAGGGTCAGGCGTGAATCATTTGTAGCTTTTAAAAGTGAAATGTCACTTGGCACGACAATTTTTGTGTCAAAAACCTGATAAACATAGACAACATCGTTATAATTGATATAGATCTGGTCGCCAATGACGAGCTTATCAAGTAGAGCAAAAATAGAGTTATAATCACTTTTGACCCAAACGTAATTGGAACTATGACCGGTAATATAAATATTCCCGGTTTGTCCCGGTAGTGAGGTGCCGTTGATCTGAATAACACCATTGATTAAATTTGATTCAACCTCTTTGTAAACATTGTTGACACCAAAGGTAACTGGTGCGTTGACATCCAATACGGGAATCGCAATGTGATTATCTGCGACATTCGGCGTTGAGTATTTTTCTTCCTCTAGAGTTGGCACTTTCGGCACATTTATCTGAACGACAGGTGTTTCATCGGTCGTTTGCGTCGTAAAGTTGCTTTTGTACCAATAAGTGATTGTCGAAGAGACGGCATTGAAATTGATAACAGAATAAACTATCGCAGAAAAAATTGCGAAATACATGAAATAGTAAAATATACTAAAAAGTACACTTTGTCGTTTTTCAGCACGGTCCCGGTAGGAAAAAAGCCTGACGAGATCTTCTTCGGTGATTTGTTGTTTCATTGCCTACTTTATTAACATTGTGATAGATTGCCGCGCCAGCCGATGAACATCGGCTTGGCTCGCAATGATACCGCAGGAAGTAACTATGGTTGATGTTAATATTTTAGCAAAAAAATAACTCAGGTCATAGTGTTTTTTTGTGATGTTTCTCCGCTTTTGAAACCACATCGGTCGAAATGACAACAGTTACGACGAAACAAGCCTGCCGTCTTTGAGGCGGAAAGTTCTTTCGGCTTGATCGGCAACACCGTTATCGTGAGTAACAGCGAGTATAGTTGTGTTCTCGGTTTTCGCCAAGCTTTTGAGCAAATTAATAACAATTTGCCCGGTAGCCGAATCGAGATTACCTGTCGGTTCGTCAGCTAAAATTAATTTTGGATTGTTTGCCAGCGCCCTGGCAATTGCAACACGTTGCTGCTCACCGCCAGATAGTCTGGTCGGTTTGCGTAAAAATTTGTCATCGGTTATGCCAGCCTGTTTGAGTAGTTTGGCAGCATGTGCCCGACGGCTTGGCCGTGGGGAGCTTCATTGCAAACTACGGATGATTGTTGCGTTGATACTGCCGTCACTGTTTGAGTCGCCGACAACGATGACTTCACTGCTGGCTTTAAGGTTACTGGCTTTGTCGATCTTGCCGTTAATAACCACTGAGGTATCTGAGGCAATTTTGACGGTGTAGGCGGTGCCGTCAGTGTCTTTTATGACGATGTTGTCGGAATTGACCGTACTAATCTGTCCCGCAATTCTATTTCGATAACCAGAGATGGTGTTCTCATCGCCATCAATCACGCGATGTCGTCCATATCCCCTCATCATTCCGCCGCCGCCATAGCTAGCTTCAGTGCCCGCTATTTTACCAAAACTCCCATAAGCGTAATGTCGGCTTGATCCTCTGCCGAGTGCAAAAACACCACCGAGAATTAGCAAGAAAATTAGCACACCAAAAATCATTCCAAACGGACCATACTGATGACGATAGTAGTGCATTTTTTCCTGATTCATCTTATTATATTCAGATTCGTTTGTTTTTTTCTCTTTCATTTCCTCGTCCACCATAACCTCTTTCTTTAATATCACTTTATTTAAACTCAAACAGTACAATCGCGACCAAACCTCCTATAGATCCCCGGGCTTCACTCTCTCGCCCCGCCTAAGTCTCAAGGCGGAGCAAGTCACACCGCTGAACCCGAGGATGACAAAGAAGGTGGTGAGCAGTTCAGTGCCCCGCCCATACCGGGGGAGGATGATGTGAGCGGGGCGACTAGAACTAATATTAGTTTAAAACAACAACCTGAGAACAGGCTTAATAACGCGCTATGTATTTGAATATTGTATTCGCGACAAAAAGACACGCCAGCGATCGACGTGTCTTTTTTATGGGTTAAATTATTTTTTTAATAAATTGTTGGTCCCTGATCCGGCATGATCACATGCCTTGGCAAGTACACATTTTTGTTTCTCCCATTGGCGCCTCCTATGTTTAATGATCAACTTAATATGATCTTATAACAGGAAGCTGAAGAAATGCTTAATCCAGATCGTCGATCTTGGCCTTGAGATTTTTGAGTTCGTCAATAATTTGATCGAGTGTCTTGTCCAGTTTTTTGTGGCGATCAATCTCTGTTTTTTCGTGATCAGAGGCCAAGTGACCCTCGACGGCATCGATTGACTCCTCAACGTCGTCAAGATTTTCCTCCACATCATCCAAGCTCTCTTCGACATCATCAAGGCTTTCCTCGAAGTCGTCAAGTCTGTCGGCCTGCTGATTGACGGAGCGTTGGATAAAGATAGCCAGATAAATTGCTTCAAGCGAGACCACCGTGGTTAAAATCAGCAAGATCAGGTCGTATGTTAATCCGAAAATCCAGTGAGCTGCGAAAAAGAGAGCAAACAAAATAGTGTGAACAATTATTGATTGGGTCGTACCAACCCAGACAACAGTTGCGTCAGAAATAGTATCTAGAGTGATTTTTTTGATTTTTTTCTTTTTGGTCATCTTGTCCTCCTTGTTTTATTACAAACAAAAATCCACTAGATTGTGGATACTCAACCTATCTATTATATAGATTTTTTACTATTTTGGCAAGTGTAAAAGTGGAAAAGTCACTCTGAACTCACTGCCGTGACCGGGCTGACTTTCGATCGTGATGATCCCGTCATGCATCTCAGCGATGTTTCTGGCGATTGATAACCCAAGACCGTAGCCACCGGGGACATTTCTGACACGTGAGTTGTCCGCACGATAAAAACGGTTAAAAATATACGGTACATCACCTGCTTTGATGCCGACACCATGATCTTTTACCGACACGACTGCGTGCTTCTTGTCAGCGGAGAGATAAATATCAACTTTTGATTTTTCATCTGAGTACTTGATCGCGTTATCAAAAAGAATAACAAAAAGTTCGTTGAGACTTGGGGTGTCACCGTGGACAAAAAGATCTTTTGCTTGACCCTTGAAGGTGAAGTGAATCGATTTTTTCTTTGCCAGACTTTCTATCTTTTCGTAAGCTTCGAGGACAATATTTGATATTGCAATTTTTGTAAAACTTGCTTTTGCTGCTTCTCGGCTTCGGGCAACTTTGAGAAGTGCATTTGAGAGAGATTCGAGTTTGCCAATCTCTTCGAGGTTACTTTGTAATAACTTTTTGGCGTCATCTAAATGGATATCTTTATCACGCAAGGCTACTTCAACTTCGGTCTTCATCGCAGTCAAGGGAGTACGAAGCTCGTGAGAAGCATCGGCGGTAAAACAGTTTTGAGAGTAAAGTGCGTCTTCGATCGGTCGCATCGAGCTTTTGGCGAGAAAATAACTCAAGAATGATGACAATATCAGGATAATTAAATTCCAATAAATCAGATTGTCGCGCAAATTATCCTCGGATTCACTGAGCTGGTTTTGGCGGATCTGGTCAATGTCGGAAAACGGTGTCATCATTCCGTTGTTTTGCCCTATATTCCAGATAACACGTGATTGTCGACCAAGTCCAGAGTCGAGCTCTTTTGATGATAAATTGAAGATAACAAAACTAAAAAGCATGCTGATCGTCATGACGATCAGGACGTAAAATAGGGTCAGACGAAGATAGGGAGACTTATGGAGCTTCATGATAGTTGCCAAGGGATTACAAAATTACGAATTGATTACAAATTCTACAAATACATACCCCACCTAGCCTCCCCTAGCTTAGGGGAGGAACCATTTGTAAGATTTGCATTGATTTGTAGTTTTGTAATCATTGTGATTATTCTGGTGCCTCGGTGATTTTGTAGCCAAATCCCCTGCTTGTCTGGATAAGGTTGGGTTCTTTGGGAAATGGTCGATCGATTTTATTACGCAAATATCCAATGTAAACTTCGACAGTGTTGGGCAAAATGTCGGCGTCGTAATCCCAGACATGGGCGATGATGTTGTCCTTGGTCAAGATCCGATCAGGATTGCGCATTATGTATTCCAGTAGTGCAAACTCTTTGCTCGAGAGTTTGATGTCTTTGTTTTTGCGCTTGACGACGAAACGAGCCGGATCAAGCGTCAGATCAGCAATTTGAAGCACTGTATCGTCTGTTTTGCTCGGCCGTCGCAGAAGAGCGCGGACGCGGGCCAATAATTCCTCGAAGGCAAAGGGCTTGATCAGATAATCATCAGCGCCAGCATTGAGACCTTCGACACGGTCAGAAATTTTATCTTTGGCGGTCAGAAAGAGAATTGGCGTGTTATATTTCTTGTCACGCAAAGCCTGGCAGACCTTGATGCCGTCAACTCCGGGTAACATTCGGTCGATAATAATTAAATCATAATCAATCGTCAGAGCGGTCGCCAAGCCGTCCTTGCCGTCAAAAGAAACATCGACAGCATAGGACTCCTGATTTAAGCCTTTTTTAATTGCATTGGCAATTTTGTGATCATCTTCTATAACCAATAATCTCATATGTTAAAATCTCGCATTCTAGTTTAATATCTCAAACCTCGTCCTGCCGGCCGTAGCCTTGGCGTAGGCTGGTGATCGTCTTCAATAACAAGCAATCTCATACAAATTTCGTATTAGGTATCTCGTATAACGTATTAGGGGGCGCTCGGTACTCGGTACTGTGAACTTGGATCTACGTTGATATTATACCATATTGGCTGAGATAAAGCTGAAAAGATGGCTAAAAGACTAAAGCTTTCGACTAGAAAATGGCGCGAATTCCGGTGTTTATACAGTTTGGGTCTGACAAAATACTAAATTGAACATAATTTTGTGCTTATATATTGACAAATACTATCAAATCTGTTAGTATAATTTTGGCAATTCTGCCAATCCTGCCCGAAAAAGGAGCCCTGAAGATGGGCAAAAACGTGAAAGCGTTTGATCGACCGGCCGAGCCGATGACCTTGAAAGAGGTTGCGGCGTGGCTGGTACTAGTGATCGTGATCGTTGCCATCGCGGCGGCGTTCATCACCCGCGCCGTCGATGATGGCAATCGGCGTGCGGTAGCGGTCCGTGCCGCTGTTGCTGAGCCGACGCGATGGTACTACGCCGTCCAGGACGGCGACACGTATCACTCGATCGCCACTTTGTTTGCGCCGAAAGGCGCTGACAAGCGGCACTGGGAGGCTGAGCTCGACCGCATTAACAGGCGGTCGTCGAGCAACGGCCAGCTGTCCTCCGGTGACAGCTTGCTGTTGCCGGTTGATTCGGCGGTCGACCCTTCGTCACCTCTGGTGCAGAGGGTCCCGACAGCGGAGGAAGCGGCCAAGGAGATGGCCGCCTCTCTCCGCCCCGTGGCGGCGGAGAAATAACAGGAGTGGCGTCGTGATGAAAGCTCGTCGGCGGGGGTACCCTTCGGGGGACCCTCGCCGACACAGCAAAATTAAAAAGAAAATAATGTAATCGGTTGTCCATTCGGATGCCGGTTTTTTTTGTGTTCTCAGAGAAAAGTAATTACTAACTCACTTCATATTGTCATCTCGACTCCTCGGTTCGTCGAGGGTGGAGAGATCTTGTTTCTTGAAAAGATCCTTCGACAAGCTCAGAGCCTGTCCCGAGCTAGCCGAGGGAATGACACTTCGTGTCAGATTTCTCCGACCGTTCGACAGAGCTCACGGGGTCGAAATGAAAAGATGGGTGAGCAGTTACTCCCAAAAATGTTGACACACACAGTCAAAAATGTTATAAACATGTCAAGGGAAAGGGAGTCATACAGTGGAAGAGTTTTCCGATGTGTTGGCAATTGTGGTGGCATCCCTCGGGTTTTCAATTCTCGTCGGTTGCCACAAAGTCGACGACTACGGCTACAAACCTGCACAGTCTGTGGCGGTGCAGCCAAGCGAGTCGGTTCGGCCCGATCCGGAGCCGAACATGTCGGCGGCGGAGGTCGTCGCCGAACAACGTGCCGGTGAGGAGAGTAATGCGGCTGATCTCAGCGATAGTCTGCGGATGCGGATCGTTGCTGAGCAACAGGCTGCGGAGGCTGAGGCTGTGAAGGATAGCCCGCGAATGAAGATCGTCGCGGAACAACAGGCCTCGAAGGAGACAAAGAAGTTGCAGGGCGACAAGGAGTCGCCCTGAAGTGTCGGGGCGGAAGGTTTCGGGCCGTGTGCCAGAAACCTTCCGCCCATCAACAAAATTGGATAAATAAAAAACAGCAATTAAGCTGTTTTTTTTGGTACCGAAGGTGGGATTTGAACCTGTCTACCGACAGGCAGACCCATAAGGCACGAGGCCACACGATTTTGAGCCTGCCTGTCGGCAGACAGGTCGTGCGATTCTTATTCATTTGGTGCCGCGGGTGGGAATCGAACCCACATTCCTTGAGGGAATACGATTTTGAGTCGTACGCGTATACCAATTCCGCCACCGCGGCCCAAAATGAACAAGACGCTAATCAAATTATTTAAATATCTATTTTTCGAATAAATTCACGACCGCAACCACTTTTTAATTGTTTTTCTCTAGTTCTGGCTGAGACACGGTCAGGGTACTTTTCACTGTAAATTAATTTAAAAGGTGTGTAAGGCTTAGTTGTTTTGTTGTAACCCTTGTTGTGTTGATTTATTCTTCGAGATAAATTATTGCTAATACCAATATAATGATAATTCCTTTTTGTACTTTTTAATACATAGACAAAATACATATATAATAGGTTATACCAATTCCGCCCTGCCTGCCGGCAGGCAGGCACTTCGGCATGACCAAATAATAGCAGAAAATAACTTATCTCGCAATCTCAATCGGCTTGTCGCCTGTTAGATCGAAAATTTGTGATGGAGAGGGGTTTTTGATATTGCCGCCGTCGATAATTAATCCGATTGCGTCCAACACTTTTGGTTCAAATTGGGCAGTTATTTCTTCGACCGAGGCAGATGTTGGCTTGCCGGTGAGATTGGCTGAGGTTTGAGCGAGGATATAATCTGACTTTTTAGCAATTGTCAGAATTAGCTCCGAATTTGGAATTCTAACTGCGACAGTCCCCTCTTTTTGGCAATATTTGGAAATGCCATTATTTTTCTTTGATTTCAATATAAATGTATACGGACCGAAAATATGAGATTTTATAAAATCTGGATGAGTGTTTTCCGCAATCAATTCTAGTGCTGGAATTGAAGTGACGGCCAGGCCAATAGTTTTGTCGAGTGGTCTTTTCTTCAGATCAAAAATCTTTTTGACAGCCTCGTCATTTTTCGGATCGCAAATGATGCCATAGACAGTATCAAAAGGTGCGATGACAAGACCGCCAGATTTGATAATATTTACGGCTTCAGTCACAACCTGTTCAAAATTTTGAGGTGTTAGTTTTTTGATGTTCATATTACCAGAATTAAAAATAAAACGCGTTATGTGCAATTAAATTAACATTTAACTGTTTTTTTATTCTTCGAGCGTGAAGCGAGAAGTTTAATAAACTTTTTAAGTTATCAGCTGATAGTTTTCAGCTTCGAACAATAATTACACATAACGCGTAGAATAAAGTATTAAGAATTAAGCTTGTTGTGTGCAATTGCTAAAAACAGTCTAGCATAATATAATAGGATAAGAAATTGCATAAATAATGACTAGTCCTCCTTCGCATAAAGCTTCCCACTTCGCCCACTGCGGGCTACGAGGGACAAGATGGAGGACAAAATCGCAAACGATTTTGGAGGGATTTTGGTTTTAGGCACGAATACAAAGAAGAATATTTTTGGTTTGATTATATTAGACGGTTGGGGCGTGGCTCCGGTTTGGGGTGGCAATGCTCTCAGTATTGCTGAGGTAAAGAACTACAACACTATTACAAAAAAGTGTCCGCACACAACACTCCAGGCTTCTGGAACTGCGGTTGGTTTGCCGGCTGAATCCCCTGGAAATTCTGAGGCTGGACACCTAAACATTGGTGCTGGCCACGTGGTTTATCAGGATCAATCAATTATTGATAAATTTATTGAAGACGGCAGTTTCGAGAAAAATGAGGTTTTGAATCGAGCTATCCACTCAGCTCAGCAGAACCATGCTCGTCTGCACTTGATGGGACTTCTCTCAAAGACTGGTACTCACAGTCAAATTTCCCATATTTATGCTATTTTGAGATTGTGCAAAAAAATGAATTTTAGCAATGTCTATTTGCATATTTTTACTGATGGTCGTGATTCAGAGCCGATGACTGGTATTGAGACACTGGCGGAGCTTGAAAATCAGATGCGAGAGATCGGAGTTGGCCAGATCTCGACAATAATTGGCCGATTTTATGCGATGGATCGCGATAATCGCTGGGAGCGAATCGCTGAGGCGTATGACTTATTGACTCTAGGTAAAGGCACAAAATTTAGTTCTGCCGGTGAAATTTTCACTAAATCATATGCTCGTGGTATGACCGACGAATTTATCGAACCAAGCGTGATTATCAATAAAGACAATCATGCCGAGCTTATCTCTGACAACGACAGCGTTGTATTTTTCAATTATCGCGCTGATCGAGCAAGGGAGCTGACAAATGCTTTTTTGGAACCAGACATGAGAGATAAGTTGCCAGGCCGAAAGATGCTCAAAAATCTTTATTTTGCTTCCTTTGTCATGCATGGGGACACGACGCTTGGAAATCATGTCTTTGAACCACAACAGGTGATGAGTCCTTTAGCTGAGCAATTATCGCTCAATAATCTTCGTCAATATCATACAGCAGAAACGGAAAAATACGCCCACGTTACTTATTTTCTGAACGGTGGCCGTGAAAAGCCATTTCCTGGCGAAGATTGGAAAATGGTTCCTTCCCCTCGCGATGTGCCAACATATGATTTGAAACCGGAAATGTCAGCACAGGGTGTCACAGACACACTGCTACAGGCAATCAATAAAAATATCTACGATACTTTTATCGTAAATTTTGCCAACGCTGATATGGTCGGGCACACTGGTAATATGAAAGCCGCCGTCAAAGCGGTGGAATTTGTTGACAAGTGTCTAGGAGAAATATTAAATACTGTGCTCCAGAAAAATGGCACAGTTTTTGTCTTTGCTGATCATGGAAATGCTGAGCAGATGGTCAATCCTCGCACTGGTGAGCCTGATACAGAGCACACAACAAATCCCGTCCCTTTTATCATTGTCAGTGCCGATCAACAAATCGCAAAAACAAAGCTCAAAAGTGGAGGTTCCCTGTCAAACATTGTCCCGACAGTATTGGACCTGATGAAGATACCCTTTAAAAGTGAAACAAAAGCTGAATCATTGGTTCTGCACTAATATGACACAAAAAGAAAAAAAACCTATTGTATTAATAATTGCTGACGGTTTTGGCTTGAGCACAAGCTGGCAGGGAAATGCAATTACAGCAGCTCAAACAGCTATTTTTTCAGAATATTGGCAGGACTATCGCCATCTTGTTTTGCAATCAAAAAGAGGTGTTTACGATGATTGCTACACTGGATATACCGAGATAGCGACCGGCCAACCAAACAAAAGCAGGGTGCGTTTGACACAGGAATCGCTGTCACACAATCAGCGGTTTCTCTCGAGTTTAGATGCGGCAAAGCGAAACAACGCTTCAATCCAGATACTCGCCCAGGTTTCAAACTATAATCTAGATGAAATAGTTGAAAACTTATCTGAAATAGCTAGGTTCGCCAAAAGAAATTCTATTATTGGTCTTTTCGTTCACCTGTTCTTTGATTCCTCTGTGTCGACAAAAGCAGATGCGGCTGTCTGCTTATCTGCCATTGAAGATTGTCTAAAAATAATTGAATATGGTCAAATCGCTAGTCTGAGTGGCTGCGGAAACAAGAAAAAACACAACACTGCTTTGATTGTAAAAATGCTTTTGTCTGGCAAAGCTCAGACAGCGTTGTCTGCAAAGCAAGCGCTGGCATTGCAAAAGTCAGAAACACCAGCTGAAATGAGCCCGACTATTATCAAATTGCGTCATAATCCCAAAATAAGCAGCTTTGATTTACCGTTTCTTTTGTCTGTACCCTCTCCACAACTTACTGATGTTTTGCGTGAAATCATTATGTCTGCAAACGAGAAAACCTCGCGCGCCGTTTCATTTTTGGATTTTTGGGCAATTTCAGAATTTCCATTCGATTTACGCACCAAAGTTAATTATTTTTTTCAAAAGGATCTGCAGTCATATCTTTCCAACATTTTATATGAACAAGGACTTCACCAGGCTCTAGTGACAGATCAGGACAATTTGCACAATCTAGACACCTATTATCTTGATGGTCTTGGGCACGTAAAAATTAAAGTCCCTCTAGTTAGATCGGAATCGCATCTAAAAAAGCAAACCAGCACTACTGAGGAAATTACTGACCTGGCGTTGCAGGTGATTGCTCAGAAGCAGTGTGACTTTATCACCGTTAATTTCCCCTCGCTTTACCGATTTAGTCAGGCGGGCTTGTTTGCTGAGTGTGTCACCGAAGTCAAACTACTGGATAAATCACTTGGTCGCATCGTCAAGGATGCCTTGGCCGCTTCTGGCTATGTGGTCTTTTGCTCGGCTTTCGGTGGGGCGGAAGGTGGTGCAGATACTAAGATTGAGCAGGTGAACGAGAAGCAGAGACAGTCTCATCTTCCATTTATTATTATCTCGGCTGAAACAAAACATAAATCAGGTGAGACACTTCTGCAAGAAATCGTCCATTCGAAGGCAGATTTGACAAATGTATTTGATGCGCTTAAAATTTTACTTTCGGGAGACTAAGAGCGTTAAAAAATTAATTGAGCATCATGTTTATGAGTAATATTAAATCAACTATCTCGCCAAAATCGATTGCAATTATTGGAGCATCATCTCATAGCCAGAAGGTCGGATTTCAGATACTGCAAAATATCCAGTCGGCTGGTTTTACTGGTGAGGTTTATCCCATCAATCCCAAGGGGGGCGAAATACTTGGTCTTAAAGTTCTCAAGTCTGTCGCCGAGATAAAGAAGACAGTTAATCTAGCAATTATTGTCATCCCCCGCGATTTTGTGATGACAGCTCTTGCCGAATGTGTCGCGGCTGATATCAGGAATGTGGTAGTGATCAGTGCCGGTTTTTCTGAGATCAACGGCGAGGGCAAGGAGCTTGAAGACAAGGTTGTTAAATTCTGCCGTCAAAACGATGTAACTTTGATCGGGCCAAACTGTCTTGGCTTGATAAATACTGAGATTAAGCTAAATGCTACTTTTGCCAAGGGGATGCCTGAGAAAGGGGCTGTTTCCTTCATGTCTCAGTCCGGAGCAATTATCTCCTCGATGATTAGTTTGTCTGACTCAGCTCAGGTCGGTTTTTCTAAAATATTTTCACTGGGTAATAAGGCTTTGGTTGGTGAGGTTGATCTTCTCAAATATCTATATGATGATCCAGAAACTAAAGTTATTATTGGCTATATTGAGAGCTTAAAAGTGACACCGGAGCTGACAGAATTGCTGAACGAAAATACCAAAAAGAAGCCAACGGTCATTCTCTTTGGTGGCAAAAGTGCTCTGGGCGCCAAAGCGGCTGCCTCACATACAGGTGCAGTCGTGACTTCCTATGTCGCGATCAAAACCTACCTCGAGCAGACCGGTGTCATTTTGGCTGACAACTTAGAAGATTTATTGCTGAAAGCGCGAATATTTAGTTGTTGCAAACAGGTAAATGGAAAGAAAGTAGCAATTATTACTAATGCCGGCGGACCGGCGATTGCAACTTCTGACGCCGTCTCTGCCTCCCACCTCGAGTTGGCTGAATTTAGTGACGAGACCAACAGAAAGTTGTCAGCTAATATGCGATCTGAAGCTAGTTTCAAAAATCCTGTTGATTTGCTCGGCGATGCCACAGCGATTGATTACAAAAAGGCCCTAGACATAATTTCTGCCGACAAAAATGTTGATGCAATTATCTTACTTCTGACACCACAGACTTCGACTGATATTGTCGCCACTGCTGAGGTAGTTGTTAATTTTAATGGTAAAAAGCCCTTACTAGCTTCTTTTGTCGGTGGTGAGATTCTTACTACTGCCAAGGAATTGATTGAAAAGGCAGCAAAACCATGTTTTTCGTATCCAGAAGAAGCTGTCACCGCAATTCGCGCACTGGTCGATTTTTCGACGGAGTCAGAGTCTGTCAAAATTACCACTGCGGCGATCGACGTTTTCAATTCAGGTGATGAGAAACCTATCTTGAAAAAGTTTGATCTACCTGTAGTTTCTTACTACAAGGCTCAGAACAAAACTGAATTAGTGGAAGCGGCTCTCAAAATTGGTTATCCGGTCGTGGTCAAAGTTGCTGATAAAACTGCTCACAAGACGGACGAAGGCGGAGTGGCAACAAACATTCAAAGCGAGGCTGACCTGATCAAGGCCGCAGAAAAAATTGGCTATCCGGTGGTGGCAGGCAAGATGATTAAGGGTAAATTTGAGCTACTTCTTGGAATTAAGAAAGATGGCAATGTTGGAACAACAGTCCTCTTTGGTACTGGCGGGATCTATTCTGAGATTTATGGTGATTTCGGCTATGCTATAGCTCCCCTGACTGAAAAAATGGCGACTGATCTGATTCTTTCGACAAAAATAGGTAAAATCTTGGCTGGTGCTCGTGGACAGAAGGTGTATAATTTAGAAAAGTTGTCGAAACTTGTTTGTCAGGCGGTGACATTTGCCGACAATTATTCAAACATTAAGGAAGTTGATTTCAATCCGATCATAGTGACTGACGACAGCTATGAGATGGTGGATGTTCGGATTATAACTAGTTAAGATTTTCAATTTTATTTTTCAACAGGACATTAGATATGGCAGAAAAAATATTTATAACTGGAAATGAGGCGGCGGTGCGTGGTGCTGTCGATGCGGGGGCCAAGATTATGTTTGGCTATCCGATCACTCCGGCAACTGAAATTCTTGAAGGCTGGATTGCTCAAACTGTCACTGATAAAAGTTTGCAATATTTACAAACTGAGGATGAGATTGCGGCGGGATTTGGTGTCCTCGGTGCGGTACTAGGAGGGGCAAAAGCCTTTACGGCCTCTGCCGGTATCGGTCATGTTTTGCTCCAAGACCCTGTCGCGATGGCGGAAAATATGCGTCTCCCCTTCGTCGGTATTATGATGCAGAGAGGCGGTCCATCAACAGGGACAGTCAATTTTTCTCAACAAGAAGTCAATCTAGCGATCCATGGTGGCAACGGTGATTCATTTCGAATTGTCTATTCGGCTTCGAATGTTGAGGAAATGTATAGTTTGGTGATCAAGGCCTTCTCGGCGGCTTGGAAATATCGCTTTCCCACATTTGTACTCGGCGACGGTTATCTCGGTAAGATGAAGGCGACAGTCGAGCTAAAAAAACTTCTAAAACCGGTTGAGTCCAAACCAATTTTGTCAGAATCAGGCGCGCCGACCTGGCTTCGCAACTGCTTCAGTTCAGAGGAGGAGCTCAATACTTTACTCAACAATCACATCACAGACTGGGAGAAAAATAAAAACAAAATTGTTGAATCAGAGTCATTTCACACAAATGATGCTCGCTATCTGGTAATCGCTCACGGACTTGTTGCCAGTGCGACCAAAGAAACTGTTTTGAAAATGCGCCATGAGCGAATTAGGATTGGATTATTCCGTCCGATTACTCTGAATCCGTTTGACGGTGAGGCACTCCGAACTGTGGCTAGAGGTGCCAAACACATATTTATCGTAGAATCAGCATATGGCCAACTTGGGACTATTGCCAAGGCGGAATTGGCCGGTCATAACATCAAGGCCAAGATTAGTCAGATCAGCAAACCGGCAGAGGGTTTCACTCCGGAAGAAATATTAAAGGAGATCAAAAAACACAATGCTTAGCACAATACCCAAAAGTTGGAACGTCAAGCTGAAACCGCATCTTTTTTGCCCGGGTTGTGGTCACGGCATTACTTTCAAACAACTTGGTTTTGCCATTGATGGGCTCGGAATACAAAAAGAGATCACCATGGGTGTCGATATCGGTTGCTCGCTCCTGGCTTGGAATTTTCTTGATGTTCCGACGATTCAGACTCATCACGGCCGGACAACGCCTCTCCTTGTCGGCTACAAACTAGTCAAGCCAAAGCGAATTGTCATCTCATATATGGGAGATGGTGCCGCATGGGGTATCGGTTTGCAAAATATTATCCACGCCGCCTATCGAAATAATCCTGTCACTGTGATAGTGATAAACAATGAAAATTTTGCCATGACGGGAGGTCAATCCTCCTACACGACTTTGCCCGGGACGATCACTCCGACTTCGCCTGTCGGTAAATCACCCGAGTTGGGGGCTGGTTTCAAGGGACCTGAATTGATTCGCAATGTGGCCCACAAAGATGCATATATCGCCCGAACGACGGTCACAAATCCAATCCATTTATTATCAACTCTAAAGAAAGCAATTTTGGCTCAAAAAGAAAATAATAATTTTGCCTTGGTCGAGGTATTATCGATCTGTCCGACCAACTGGAAGACGGGCGCCAAAGCCAGTCTGGATATGGCGTTTGAGATGGAAAAAACATACCCAATCGGGGAGGTAAAATGATTGATACGACTAAAATTATTCTCGCCGGTGAAGGTGGACAAGGGATTCAGACAATTGCCAAGGTTATTACGGAAGTTGCAGCCGAACAGGGGTTAGATGTATCATACATTCCTGTTTTTGGAGTCGAACAACGCGGTACGCCCTCGGTCGCATTTATTATTTTGTCGCACGAAAAAATTTATTATCCTCGCTTTGATTCAGCTGATTACGCCATTATTTTACAGAAACGGGCTGTTGCGAGTGTTTTGGCATATATAAATAAAAAAACAAAGGTTGTTTTCGATTCCTCTACCGTCTCAGTTAGAGACTTGCCTGATGAAGCGATTCACAGTTTTGGTATTCCGGCGACACAGATTGCAACAGAAAAATTTACGCCAAAAGCCTTCAATCTGATTGTTGCCGGAAAACTAAGTCGGGTCCTTAATCTTGATGAGGATCAAGTGTGGCAAAAAATTGAGAAGTTGCTCGGCAAAAAATTCAAAACGCCAGAGATAAAAGAAAAAAGTCGCCAGGCATACCTTTCTGGTCGAAAATATATTTTTGAACTGAAGGATTTTTCCAGACCGACTTTTCAGCCTGCGACTGGTAAAATTATCATAAAAAATGCCGAAAAAACCGCGCAGATCTTGCCGGAACGATGCAAAGGTTGTGGTATTTGCATCGTCAAATGCCCGGTCGGTGCTCTTAAATTTTCTGACACTCTCGGTGTTTTTGCCACGCCGGTGCCTGAAATTGATCTCGAAAAATGCATTGCTTGTGGCAACTGTTTTCGTTTTTGTCCGGATGGCGCGATTGCCGTCGAAAAAAACAAAAAATTGAAATAGGTTTGAACTCTGTGATTTATAAACAGCAGGACTGTATTTTTGACGTAGAAATTTAATTGAAAGCAATGACTGGAAAGAGTATAATTTAGTTAGTGAAAAGAGATAGCTAAATCGGGCAGAACTCAATGAGGGGAGTCAGTCGACTCAGGAGAGGTTTTGATTATACGAAAGAGCCTTCACGGGCGCGGTTTTTGTGTTTTCAAAAACTTCATAATTTTTTACTGCGTAAAAGCAAAATGTATCATAAATGGCATCGTCATCCCTACCACAAAAAAGTTCATCTTACGGGATTGACTGCTGCTTTTATAGCTATAATCGTAGGCACATTCTCATTATTATTTCCAGCTGGTTTTGCAAGGGCGACATCATATATTTTTTTACAAACTAACTGGTCTGGTGGTGCCGATACTGTTTCAACTGCGAATCACACTTCGAACCAAAGTGGCTGGACAAAATATTATTCGGCCACTGATGTCACTGCCGGTACAGAACTAACCTTGACCAGTAGTGCTGGCTCTGCGACGGAAACAAATGATACAGATTTTGGTGCCGGTACTGATAGTGGCACTGCTAGCTCAGGCAGTGGCGATAGTGCCGTTGTCCAACTAGCCGCCCTTAGTGGGGCAAACGCATGGTCTGCTATGACAACGACAAATGGCCCGGCAGATACTGCTGGTGTAGGAACATTGACCAATATTGGTAATGTCATCTATACACACCAAAATAATAATACAAGCAATATCTATGCTTATGATAGTGATGCGGGGACATGGTCAACACAAACTACTACCCCGGCAGCAACCAACGAAGGGACTCTTTCTTCTGATGGTACAGATATTTATTGGTACAATCTGGTCAACAATACTTTTTATAAATATGACATTAGCTCTGATTCTTGGGGTGATTTAACCGCTTGTTCGAGTTGTAACAACTCTAATTACGCGCAGAATTTACAAAGCATTTATTACCAAGGAAAAATTTATTTATATGAAGGTACAGCAACTTCTCTTTATGTTTATACAATTGCGACCGATAGTTGGGTCAGCGTATCACTACCTTCAAATGCTGCAGGGGTAGGTTTCAATATTGCACCCTATAACGGCAAGCTTTATGCGACCAAGGTTAGCTCGGATAATACAACCTTCGGATATTACGATCTGACTCTTGAGACTTGGACTACAAATCTCGCAGTGATTCCAGAGACAAACGATAGACTCGGTTCCTTTTTAGTCAACGCTGGTGATTATTTATATTTTAACAAAGGTAATGGAACAAGTACTTTCTGGCAATATGATGTAGCTGGAGACTCTTGGTCAGCTAAAACCGATTTGACAGCGTTGACTCGAGCCTGGTCTGGTAATTTTGTGTATACAAATGGAAATATCTATTGGATGACTGGTGTTCCCGATAGTCCTGTTTTATACGCATACAAAGTTGAGGGCTATGAAAGTTCCGGTAATTTTATTTCTCAGAGCATCGATTTGAGCGGGAAAGTGATTGTTGGTAATCTGGATTTTAATACCACAGCTCCCAGTAATACTGAGATTAAATTCCAAATTGCCGGCAATAATGATAACGCAACCTGGAGCTTTATTGGTCCTGATGGTACCTCAGGTACATATTTTACTTCGAGCGGTACAGTAATCGATTCTAGTCTAAACGGCAACCAATATTTTCAATACAAGGCATTTTTATCTACAACAAATCCATCTGCTACATCTGTGCTTTCAGACATTACTATTAATTATAGTCAGTATGCGGCCTCCGGCACTTTAATTTCTTCGTCGTACGATTCATCTGATCCTGGTGACGTCCTCAACCAGCTCAGCTGGACTGAAAGCTTGCCCGCTGGAACTGATGTTAAGTTTCAGATCAGCACTGCAGTTGATGATACTGGGTCACCAGGTGTCTGGAGTGATTTTGTCGGACCGACTAGTACAGGCGACTTTTATACAAACTCAGCTGGCGGTGAAACGATCAATTCTGCACAGACGGACGGGACAAACGATGAATGGCTAAAATACAAAGTATTTCTTTCGACGACAGACACAAGTGTCACTCCGACTCTGAGTGATCTAAGTCTACAATATGTTTTAAATACCGCACCAACGGTCTCGATTTCAAACTCCCCCACTGAATCATCAGCGGGCGTGTATACAATCAATTACAATTTGTCTGATCCTGAGGAGAGCACTGCCAGTATTTATCTAACTGCTGGATTTGGTGCAATACTTGGCGGTGATATTACATCTTCCGGTACGAGTGCAACTTTGACAGCCGACGATGCCAGTGCTTACACCTTCTTGCCAACTGGTGGCGGGACAATTTTAGTTGGCAGTGAGATGATCACCTATACCTCTCGGTCCGGTACAGCATTGTCGGGATTGTCTCGTGCACAGCTAAGTACAACAGCAGCGTCTCACTCGACTTCTGATGCAATTTATCTCCGCGTCAGCGCTGGTGTCAGTGGTGATGTCGGTACAGTCGCTACTGGAACTGGCAAAAGTATTTCCTGGACACTGTCGAGCGATATTTCTGGGATTGAAAGTAGCTCGGCTACTATCAAACTTGTAGCAAATGATGGTAATTCTGCCAATCAATTTAGTAGTGACGAAACTAGCGCATTGACAATGGATTCAAAAGCGCCGACGAGCACCTCTGTGATTTTAAATTCTCGTACCGACACTTTAACTCTTGCTGCGACTGATGGCAACTCTGTTTCAATGAAAATTTCTAATAGTGCTGATTTGTCTGCCGACGTAAATAATACTGACTCTGGTAACTGGATTTCTTACGCTTCCTCAAAATCGTGGTCTGCAAGCGCGGCCGTGGATCGGACTGAATCAATTTATGTTTCTTACAAAGATCAGTATGGTAATACTGCGGCTACCGTCTCAACGACAACTGCCCAAAACCCTACAAATGTCCTGATACAAGATACATCGAATTCCTCAACCTCTGATTGGCGTCTATTTATTTCTTGGGATGTTGTTACTACCCCAACGGAAGGATTCAATTATTACCAGCTTTATCGCTCGACAGACAACAACAATTTTTCAACTCTGGCGCAGGTGAGTAATCGGCTGACAAATTATTATGTAGATACTAGTCTTGATAATGCGACAACATACTATTACAAGCTCACAGTCGTTGACAATCATGTAAATGAGTCAAATTACAGTACTCCAAGCAGTGCCGCGGCTGCGGCCGCACAATCAGGTACCGGCTTGATGCCAAACGGATCCGGTGGTGGTGACTACACCGGCCCGGCAATCTCCAGTGTCGCTGCCGGCACGCCAACGACGAACTCGGTCGTTATCACTTGGACAACCGACGAATTGTCGAACTCAACTGTCGGCTACTCCACAGACACAAATTATGCAACGGAAACCGGCGTGCCCACAATGGCAACTAGTCATTCCGTCACTTTGGCCAATCTAACCTCTAATACGACTTATTATTTCCGAGTAATATCTTATGATGCAAGTAATAACAAGACGACCAATACCGATGCGGAAACGCAGACATTTTCGACTGCGGCTGATACAACCGGACCGACCATCTCCAATATAAACACGGTGGTGGGGCTGACGACAGCCGGAGTAACTTGGTCAACTACAGAGTCGAGCAATTCAGTTGTCAACTATGGCGCCACCGGTTCGCTGGGATCGGCTGAAACTTCGGCCACTTCGGTTACCGGTCACGCAGTGACCTTGTCTGGGCTGACAAGTAATACAACCTATTACTTTAATGTTTCCAGCACAGACGCAAGTAGCAACACGACAACAAGCGATACCTCCACTTTCACAACTGCCTCGGCCGGTACCGATACTGCTGATGTGACGGCACCGACGATATCGAGTGTTACAGTTTCCGATATTACCTCATCTGGTGCGACAATTACGTTTGTATCAAATGAGGATTCGCTTGGTCGAGTTTTGTATGGAGTCACCACTGATTACACTTATGGTGCCAATGAAGGCAACAATACTTATACCAAGACCAAGACAGTGGTTATTCGCGGCTTAACTGCAGACACAACCTATCATTATTTAGTCAGCGCCAGCGATGAATCCGGTAATTTAAACAGCAATACCGATGCGACATTTACTACTTTGACGGTAAGAAGCAGTGACACAACCTTTGAATCGGCACAATCTGTCATCAATTCTGTCGCCGATCCGACCTTGACAGTTTCCGGTCTGGGGCCAAAGATCTCCAGTAGTGGTCCGACAGTGATAGCGCTTTCAGAGAAGAGTTTTACAGTCAGCTGGACCACTGATACTCGCTCGACGGGAGCAGTTTTGTATCGGCTGATTGGTTCGAATGATGATTTTGCTACTGCCGGTGACACAAACTACTCACGAGCACATACGGTGACAGTTGAAAACTTAGAGCCAAACCAAAACTATGAGTACAAAATTCAGTCCGCCGACGTTGCCGGCAATATGACAAGTTCGAGTCTTTATGATGTGACGATGTTGACCGGCACAATCTCCTCGGTTTCGGTCAATAATATAGAGACGACAAAGGTCAGTATTAGTTGGAACACTGCTTCTCTCTCGACCGGCATAGTTGAGTACAATAGTGATTTGAGCACCAAGCCGTTATCTGTCGCGGATAACAATCTGGGGCGAACTCACACGGTAGCTTTATCTAATCTTTCGGACGATTCACGTTATTCCTTCAATATTGTCATGAGAACAGAGAAGGGTGATACCGTCCGCAGCGGCTCTTACAATTTTTCAACTTCTGCCGATGGTAATACGCCGGTAATTTCCAAAGTTGAAAACCGCTCCGCACTTGTTTCCGGATCTCAGGACAAGGTCCAGACGGTGATAACATGGCAAACAAACAAACCTGCCGATAGTCAGGTTGTTTATGCTGAGAATAGTCTGAGTAGCAAAACTGTAATTTCTACACCCCTTTCATCTGATCTGGTCAAAAACCACACCGTTGTCTTGGTCGATCTGAAGCCATCGACCGTTTACCAGTATTATCTTCTCTCCAACGACAAGGCCGGTAATGTTGCAAAATCAGACAAGTATATGTTGTTGACTCCGACAAGAAATGCTTCGATATTTGATTTGATTCTTGGTGGTCTGAAACAGGCCTTTAGTTGGACAAAAAACTTATGATAAGAGAAACAATAGAGAAAAAAAAGCCGGTGATCATCGTCGAAAAACTTGAGAAGTTTTTTGGATCGGAACAATCCCGAGTCAAGGCGCTCGCCGGAGTCAGTTTTGAGGTTTTTCCTGGAGAGATTGTTTTCCTTTTCGGACCGTCTGGGTCTGGAAAATCTACTTTGTTAAACATATTAGCCGGCCTAGAGGTTCCTGATGGCGGCAAGGTTGTAATCGACGGTGTCGATATAAACAAGATGAACAAGGAAGAGAAGGCAATTTTTCATCGTGAAAAAGTAGGAATGGTTTTTCAGGCTTATGACCTCATTCCATCTTTAAATATTTTTGATAATATTTCTTTGCCACTGGTTTTTTCTAAAATACTACCAGCAAAACGTCGTGAGATTGTCTCGAAGATGTTGAACGATTTCAATTTGTCGGCCCTGGCTGATCGACTGCCAGCAGAAGTTTCTGGTGGCCAACAACAGCGTGTCGGAGTTATGCGAGCTCTGATCTGTCAGCCTCCAATTATCATTGCTGATGAGCCAACGGGCAATCTTGATTCGGCCTCAGCCACAGAGGTTATGGATCTTTTTGCAAGGTTAAACGACGACATCGGCACGACGATGATAGTAGTTACCCATAACCCAGAACAGCTCCACTACGCGGATAGGGTCATTCACGTTTTGGATGGTAAAGTGATTAAACAAACCGTTCATCACCATCGCGAGGCATCGCGACCAGCAAAGAAAAACTCCTGGACTACTTATGTCGAGCAAAAGCATAGCAAGAGAGAAGAAAAAATAATAAAGTTAATGAAAATTATTTTGTCGAAAACCCAGCTTGATGGTTTTGCTGAGACTGAGATTGAGCGAACTGCCATACTTATTGAGGCGGCTATCGACAAAAAAATCACTATTAGTGCGTTGCGAAAAAATCTCGATTTACCAACTAAAGATGGTGGTGCTGGGCTTTATTCAAATACTGCTCACCATATTGCTGACAACATTGAGGCTTTATTGGAGGTTCTATGAAATTGAAAAAGCATATCTTCAAAACAGACATTCGCTTTCGCGACATTTTAAATATCAATTACCAGAGAATCCGCAATAAGAAAATGCGGACAGTGCTAACCGTTTTCGGAATCGGTATCGGTATTGCCGCCGTACTTTTTCTCGTTGGTCTTACTTTTGGATTGCAAAAAATCGTTGTTGATAAAGTGGCAAATGCTGAGTCTTTGGTTACCTTGGATGTTTTGGCAAATGGCGATATTTCAAACATTATCCCCATCAATGATGACGCCATTTCCAAGATCAAATCTATGCCAGAAGTGGCTGAGGTCAGCCCAGTCAAATCACTCTCAGCTCAATTATCTGGGACTGATATCAAAACTCAGGGCGCACTTTTTGGTGTGAAAAATTCATACTTTCGTTTGGCCGGTAAAACGATGACCTACGGCACAACTTTCTCCGATGAGCCAGAAGATGCGAAAAAAATAATTATTAGCAGTTCCACCGCAAAATTACTAAATTTCAATACTTCTAAAGTCGCACTAAATCAGGAAATCGGCATTGACTTATTTGTGCCAAATACAGCAGCGGAAACAACTGATGTTTTCCAACTTCCGGACAAGTTTACGGTGGTCGGTGTCATCGAAGATGAGAGCAACTATGTGTTCGTCCCACTGAAAAATTTTGACTTGATTGATTTTTCTCAATATTTCGAGCTCAAAGTTAAGGCCATGAACGCTGAATCGGTCCAAGTACTCAAGGATAAAATATCGGCACTTGGTTTTGCGGTGACGGCCCTGATCGATACGCTTGATCAGATGAACAAAATTTTTCACATCTCACAGATAGTTTTTGCCGTCATTGGATTGATAGCGCTCTTCATCGCTTCAATCGGTATGTTCAACACGATGACCATTGCGCTGCTCGAGCGCACTCGGGAGATTGGCGTGATGAAAGCTATCGGTGCGACTGATCGCGCGATTAAGCAGATGTTTATGTTTGAAGCGGTCGCAGTCGGTTTTGTTGGTGGTGCTTCGGGTGTAATACTTGGTTATATTGCAATGTTCAGTGTCAATGTTGTTTTTGCCCAAGTCGCCCAATCTTTCGGCGGCGAGGCAATAAACATGTTTTATATCCCCAACTGGTTTTTGCTGACGATTATTGTCCTCTCAGTTTTCATTGGCTATCTGACCGGAATCTACCCGTCTCATCGCGCCGCTAAAATCAATCCTCTTGACGCTCTGCGATACGAATAACTTTTTTACCCTCACCATTGGATTTCTAGTCTTGAGCTTTGAACTTCCAGCTATTCTTTCCAATATTTCTTATCTTTCAAATTCTCCGGCAGATGCGACCCTTGGTCGTACATTTTATAGTCTTTGCCGAAGCCAAAATCCTTCATCATTTTTGTCGGCGCATTGCGAATTTTGAGTGGGATCGGGTCAAGTCGAGCATTTATAACATCATTTTTTGCCGCACTATAGGCGTCATCGACTGCGCGGGATTTTTTGGCTTTTGCTAGATAAATGACTAATTCAGCGATGACATCATTGCATTCCGGCATGCCGAGAAAATGGACTGCTTGTTGCGTCGAAGTAGCTAAAATTAGTGCTTGTGGGTCAGCTAGACCAATATCTTCGGCTGAGAGTCGGACAAGTCGTCTGACAATATAAAGTGGATCTTCACCGGCTTCAAGCATACGGGCCAAGTAGTGTAGAGCGGCATCGGGTTGTGAGGCACGGATTGATTTATGAAGTGCAGAAATCGCATCGAAGTGTTGATCGGCTCCCTTGTCGTAACGGATAAATTTCTGCTGGATCGATTCCTCGGCCAGTTTTTGATCAATATTTATTTTATCGTTCGAGCTTAGTCGAGAACTACTTCTGTTACTTCTCGATTCACTCGAAGAATAAGGAGCGGAAATAATTGCTAGCTCGAGAGTGTTATATGCGTCTCTGACATCACCGTCACAAAGTTTGGCGATAGTTTGAAGTGCATCTTCAGTAATCGATATTTTTATTTTATAATCACCAAATAAAGTCGGGAAATATTCTGACGGCTTAGCGTTGATCCTTTTAATCACCGACTTTACTAATTTAATAATTTCGTCGATCGTCACTTCGCGAAAATGAAAAACCCGAGCACGGGATAGCAGTGGTGCGTTGACCTGAAAAGAGGGATTTTCTGTTGTTGCCCCGATCAGAATAATAGTGCCTGATTCGACATAAGGCAAAAACAGGTCTTGCTGTGATTTGCTAAAACGATGAATTTCATCGACAAATAAAATAGTGCGGTGATTTTTATTTTCCAATTCCTCGTGCGCGGTGGCGATCAATTTTCTGGCATCAGCAACGCCGCTGGTGACAGCGGAGAAGAAGACAAAACTAGAATCAGTTTTGTTGGAAATAATTTTCGCTAATGTAGTCTTGCCACAGCCGGGTGGTCCCCAAAAAATCATCGGGATAATTCGATCCGACTCGATGATTCGCCGCAATATCTTCCCCTCACCGAGGATGTGTTCCTGACCAACAAAATCATCCAGCGTTTGTGGTCGCAATTTCTCAGCCAATGGTTGATGAGAGTTCGGTTTATGTTCGGTAATCATAGATTAATGTTATCACAACAAGACGTTTTGTGGCAACAATAGATCTTACTTGAAGAGAAGGCCGAAGGCTTCTTCGAACGAAATTGTATCGGTAGGAGTTGCGACAGTGACCGATTTGTTGAAATTCTTGAAATTCAGCGTCAGGGTCGAGCTGCCGGTGATTTTAGATGTCTTGGGATCGACGATTTGCGATGATCCGACTATTTTATATGGCAGTGAGTCATTCTTGCCGATCCAAATCTCTATGTCGGCGGAATTAATTACTCGTAAATCTTGCCTCATAGATTTGATATCATTGTTTGTAAACTCTCTGTCAAACAGAATTTTTGCGGCGTCGGTGTAAAATTCTAGAAAACCTTCTTTGTTCAGAGTGATTTGATAGTGAGTTGCATCGACACCATTTACTTTTTCATTGAGCAATCTTTCTGAAAAGTCAAAGACTTTATCGGCCTTCAGCGCTTTATACAATTTATCTTTCTGATCAGACGAAATCTTGGATGCATCCTTACTGCCAGCTACTGGCTCGTCAACTTTGTCGAGATCATATTGCTCCTTGATCGGAGTTAAATCAAACTTAATCCATTTATCGAAGATGGGCGCAGCCAGGTCTTCGAGTCCATCAAGTTTGTCTACTTTGGCGTAAATATTGTGGCTAATGTTGCGGTAATCAATTTGAAATCCGATCGGATTGGTAAAGGTGCTATCATCGGCCGAAGTGCCACTCAGAGTGATCGAGCTTTTGGTGTTATTCAAATCAGTGATATCTTCGACGCCTCTGGACTGTAGAGTGAAGTTGTCATATTTGTTTGATGTGTCAGTGTTTGAGATTGTGAGAGAATATTCAAAGGTCTTGACTTCAGATAACTTGCCCATACTTTTGTTCAGTACCAGATAAGGTGAGAGGTGATAATAATATCCATAAGTGATTCCCCCGCCGGCTAGAACTATCAGGATCACGGCAAACAGCTCGAAGATCAATCTCTTCGACTTGAATTTCGGAACTGATTGCAAGGCGATCGTTGTTGGTGATGGTTTGTGTTCGGTAAGTTTCGAAAAATCAGTAGCCGTCACGGCAGTCGGGTGACTCTCTACGGTCGGCTCCGGTGTCATAGCACGAAAAGCGACCTCAATATCACTGACCTTCCAGCCGGCTTTCAAGAGTTCGTTTCTTGTTGTCTCAGCATCGACACCACGCGCCTTCTCGGCACGGATATATTCTAGTATCCCCTGATCCGGCATATTCCCTCCAAAATAAGTATGTCATTATTATATCGCAAAACAGAAATCAATCAACGCACTTCAATGCTCTTCTCGATTGACGATTTTTGTGCTAGAATTGTATTCAGACAACATTGGGCCCTTAGCTTAGTTGGGCCATTTGTTTTTCTTTAATGGGCCTGTAGCTCAGTTGGCTAGAGCGCCTCGCTGGCAGCGAGGAGGTCACCGGTTCAAGCCCGGTCAGGTCCACCAAATAAAAACAAATTCGCGAGCCGATCTATCGGCTAGGTCAGGAGTTCGAGTCTCCTAGGGTCCACCAAAATTAAACGGTGTAAGCCGTTTTTTATTTGCTCTAAATTTTATTCGGTGTGAGCAATGAGGGGTATGGGGAGGGAATGCGCACGCTCTCGGCGCCTCCTTCGTAGCTTCAGCGAAGTAGGGCTTTTTGTGGGCGGGGCGGATTATTTACTTTCACTTGCCCTCCCTCCCGCCGCGCGAAAGACAGTGAAACCCCTTTTGTTTATCTTTTTATATGCTAACTATAGTATGTAGAACTAAAGTTAGCAATATCTGTATATTTAATCTGTATGAAAAAAGAAATTCTAAAAAAATTTGGCGACAAAGTTCGCGAAGAAAGATTGAAGAAAGGTCTATCGCAAGAGCAGCTTGCCGGTTTTGCTGGTGTTCACCGGACTTACATCGGGATGATTGAGAGAGCGGAGAAGAATATAACCTTGGAGAATATTGAAAAAATTTCTAAATCTCTTAAATTAAATATAAAGGATCTTTTTGATGAAAAGAATTGAAATTATAAATTTTATTTCTAAAATTTCTGATGAGCCACTTTCTTTTACTGAGTATAGTGAAAGGATAATCTCAATAGTCGAGAAGTTTACCAAAGAAGAAGTTATGCTTCATCTTCTTGAGTGCGGTATTATTCCTGAGTCATTTTCACACGATTCGACTGAGGAAAAAATATACTCCAAGTATTCTGATGTTTTATTAGCGAGGGCGCTTTCATTTATGGGTTTAAACGCAAAAGTCTTGAAAGAAAGAGCAGACTCTGCAGATGTTGAGGGTGAAACAAAAAACTATACAATAGTCGCTGATGCTAAATTATTTAGATTAAGCAGAACCGCAAAGAATCAAAAAGATTTTAAAGTAGAAGCATTGGATAAATGGAAAAAAGATAAAGACTTTGCTTGCCTTGTATCGCCGCTGTATCAGTACCCAAAAAATAGTAGTCAAATATACAGACAAGCAACAGCAAAAAATGTTACTTTGTTTTCATATATTCATTTATATTGCATATTGTCTAGCCCCAATTGCGGTAACTTAGACTACAAGGGATTGTGGCTATCAGGAGAAAAGCTCAAAGGGGAGAAAGATGCTAGCTTATATTGGAAAGCCATTGATAGCTCCATCTGTAAAATTCTCTCGATTTCGAATAAAGAATTATGTAGATTTAAAAAAGTTGAGCAGGTGGCGCTAACAAGAATGGCGAAAGAAGAGATAGCTTATATCGAGAATAAAATTTCTGAAATTTCATCACTAACTAAAGAAAAAGCAATTGAGTTACTTATTAAGGCAGAGAAGCTTGATAATCGCCTAATTCAGATTAGAAAAATATCTGGACTAAAATAAAATTTTCAATTTAAACCTCTGGATCATGATTGTCTTCATCTATTCGTTGATTGGATATTTTACAGTACTCATCTGATTTATCGAAGCCGATATATTTTCTGTCTAATCGTTTTGCTGCAACTAGGGTTGACCCGGAGCCAATAAATGGATCCAGCACAGTTTGGCCTTTAATTGTAACGAGTTTAATCAAGTATTCTAATAGCTTCACTGGTTTCTGAGCCTCGTGAAACCCTGACTCATTTTTATCGAAACCATATCTTAAAATATTAGTTGGGGATTTCCCACCTATCAAACATGCTTCAATATTCATAGCACCAAGTTTATTTTTCAACACATTGTCGGCAATTGTAATCTTGTATGGTTTGAAAAGCCAGGCTATGGGTTCATATTTCGGAGCTAAATTGCCTAGTTTCCATCCTTCCCATTTTTCACCGACATCGTATAATCCTCTGTTATAAAAAATTTTACTCAAACTTTGTGCTCGGTGATGAGCGTTTGGTTTTTCCCACGCCAGTACGTCTCTTACCAAAAAACCGCTATCTTCTAGTGCAATAACAGCTCGATGTATTGTACGTCTAGCACCAAAAATAAAAACACTACCACCCTCCTTAACAAGTGGAAATAATTTTTTTCCCCAAGAGTAGCACCACTGCTGGTATTCAAGAGGTATATTTTTGTCAGCGCTTGACCACCCATTGATTGGTTTGCCACGCCTCTTAAAAGCTTTTTTTCCAATCTGGGCAGGAGATTGGCCTAAGAGTGCCGAGTTTGTATTTGAATGAAGAACATCCCACTCATCTAGTGAAATTCCATAAGGTATATCCGAAAGCACTAAATCAATTGAGTTTGGTTTTATTTTTTTTAACATATCCAAAGCATCCCCACATATAATAGCATTCGGTTGGATATATTCTGAATTGTTTAAAGTGTTATTAAGATCAATATTAACAGAAAAGTCTTCTTGCGTATTTCTAACAACATCAATCAAGATTCCTTGAATGGCAACCCTTTCAGCATTATAATACATTGGTTTCACCAAATGGTTTGCTGGTTGTAGTCTAATACATGACTTCTCTTTATATATTTTTTTAAGTGTAACCTCAGAATTGTCTATCAAGGCGACTGCTTTTTGTCCATTTTCAACCTGATCCTGTTGTTTTATTACAACGATGTCTCCATCGTTGATGTTCTCTTCCACCATACTATTGCCAGCTACTTTTAGTGCATAAAATTGACCTGATTTTGGTAATTTTGTTTTTGGTATTGCTATGGTTTCTCGCTGTTCAATAGCTTCGATAGGGAAACCAGCCGCGATAAGACCCATTATTGGGATCTGAATCATTTGTTCTGGTTCAGCTACATCAATGGCACGAGCTACATTATCTTCTTTTCTTAAATAGCCTTGATCTTCAAGAGCCTTAACATGATGATGTGCGGTGGAGACCGACGAGAGTTTTAAATGGGCTTTTATTTCTTCGAGGGAGGGAGCAAAATCATTTTTTTTGATGTATGACTTGATAAACTCAAGTGTTTGTTTTTGTCTTTTGGTGAGCATTTGATTGTCCTCTTGACTTTCGATTTATTTTCGATTACATTTTAAGTATATCGAAAACGTTTGGAAAGTGTCAAGTGGCCTGACAATTAGTAAGACCGCCCCTGTTTACCTCTGCGAGCAGATGACGACTGGCTGCAAATCAGCAGGTAAGAATGTCGAACTTGCCTAATTAATAAACTGGAGGTCTCATGAAACAGACTTTCAAACCCGGCCAAACTGCCACCCGCTCTGGCCAATACGAAATTATTGGTCCGAGAGGGGGAGAAACCGGAAAGGAACGCACCGTAGTAACGGGCGAGCCGCTTCCACCCACTCCAAAGGCAGGTCAGGTATATGTTTTGGTCGATAAAACCAAAAACTAGATTAAGCACAGGGACGGTCTTAAATAATGAATTGAGGAAACTATGAGTAACATCGAACAGCAAAATGATTTTTTATGTCCTTTGTGCAAAAGTATTTTGACAAAGGAAAAATGGATTTCCATAGTTGGTCAGTGGGAAGATCAGCAAAAACAAATTAAGGAAAACCAAAAACAGCTTGAAAAAGCTAAAAAAGAAAAGTTAGATTTGGAATCTAAGCACAAAATCGATTTAAAAAAGATGTCTAAACTCGCGCTTGAATCCGGTGTTAAACAAGGAGTCGAAAAGGAAAAACGCGAAAGAGAAAAGATGAGCAAATTAATCGAAAACCAAGCGAAAGCAATACAAGTATCGAATGGTAAAATCGCACTTCTTGAGAAACAACTCAAAGAGGGACGAACTCCACAAACAGCTGGTTTTGATTATGAAAAAGAAGTTATTAAATTATTGACGGAAAACTTTCCTGAGGATGAGATTAGGCCAACGGGAAAAAAAGGTGATGCGATCCAATATATCAAAAATAACGGTGAGAATATTGGTAGCATTTTGTATGAATGCAAGAAGACTGCGACATATCAAAATTCATTTATCAATGAGGTAAAAAGGCATCAGGAAGAAGCAAAAGCGAATTATGCCGTGATCGTAACTCATGCTATTAAAGAAGGAAAGTCAAAATTTTTCATTGAAGACGATATCATCATTATTGACCCCATGGGCCTACTTGATATTGCCTTTTTACTTAGAAACGCGCTTTTAGAAATGCACAAATTAAAACTGACCAAAGACAAGTTAGAAGAAAAGGGTAAAGCTATTCTAAAATATATGCAAACAGGTGAGTTCAGAATTCATATGTCAGACGCAATGAGTAAGGCAGAGGATGCATATAATTTGATGCTTTTGGAAATCAAAGATCATAATAAGAATTGGATGGATAGATATAAAATATACTGCACTATTCACAATAATGTACAAACTGTTAGAATGGAAATAGGTAAAATAATCACTGGAAACAGCATGATTGCCGAAGCAAAGGAACTTCCGCAATTGCCGATAAGTCACTAATTTTTCTCCCCCTCGCCCCACCTGTTATCGGGCAAAAATTCCCTCCCTACACCCCTTCCTTTTTGCCCGAACCGCATTGCAACATTTAGGGAGCGAAGCGCGAGCGGGTCATTACAAAATTGGAACCAAAATATTTATTTAATATTTTGTTCGAAAAAAGTTCGAGCTTCATTTAAAACACACCACCAAAATTAAACGGTGTAAGCCGTTTTTTTAATTGAATTTGCACTGAATAAGTGATAAATTATTACTAGATTAGTTCATAAAGTTCATAAAGTTGGAAAGTTTATAAAGTGACAGACAAATACAATTTTCACGAAATTGAGAAAAAGTGGCCCTCCTCCGCCAAGGCTACGGACGACAAGCAGGAGTATGATTTTCGTGTCATCGAAAAAAAATGGCAAGACATTTGGCAAAAAAACAAATACGGTCAGTCTGCTGATTTTGACGATAAACCCAAGCATTATCATTTGGTTGAATTTCCCTATCCATCCGGGGCGGGGCTGCATGTCGGTCACTTGATGGGTTATGGCGCCTCTGACGCTTATTGTAGGATGAAACGGCTTCAGGGATACAATGTCATGTTTCCGATCGGCTGGGACGCTTTTGGTCTGCCAACAGAAAATTATGCTATAAAAAATAAAATAAAACCGCAAAAAGCGACAGCTGATAATATTGCAAATTTCAAGAAGCAAATCCACTCGCTTGGTTTTTCATTTGATTGGAAGCGTGAGATAAACACGACTGATCCAGAATATTATCACTGGACTCAGTGGATTTTCTTGCAATTTTACAAACATGGAATTAAAAATGGAAAATTAATCGAAGTTGCCGATGATGATTACCATACTCCTAGGCTTGCCTTTCGCGCTGAGATGCCGGTCAATTGGTGTCCATCATGCAAGATAAATCTGGCCAATGAAGAAGTTGTTGACGGTAAATGCGAGCGTTGTGGCACGGAAACTGAGAAGAGAATGCAAAAACAGTGGATGCTTCGAATTACCGCTTATGCTGACCGCTTGGTTGATGACCTTGAAACTGTTGATTACTTGGATAAAATCAAAACTCAACAGATCAATTGGATCGGTCGCTCGACCGGTACTAATGTTCGATTTGAGGTCAAGGGTTTTAGTAATACCGTTCACGACGAAGAAATCGAATTTTATACAACTCGAATTGATACCTTTTTTGGCACAACTTTTGTCGTTGTTTCACCAGAGCACCCGATTTTAGAAAAACTTGGCTATCATATTCAAAACTATCATGAGATCAAGGAATATGTCGAAGTGGCGGCGAAAAAAACAGAACTAGAGCGAACTGAATTACAAAAAGATAAAACCGGTGTCAAATGCTATGGCGTTTATGCCGTCAACCCGATCAATGGTGAACATATTGAGATTTGGGTCGCTGATTATGTCCTGACCAGCTATGGGACTGGTGCTGTCATCGGTGTCCCGGCTCACGATCAACGCGATTATGAATTTGCCAAGAAACACCATATCCCGATCAAACAAGTCGTTTCAATTTTGAATCATAAATCAGAAATTTTAGACAAAGCGATTGTTGACTATGGAATCTTAATTAATTCGGGTGAATTTGACGGACTGTCATCAGATGAAGCCAAGATCAAAATTACTGAAAAGTTAAAAAGTATCGGTGCCGGTGAATTTACTACAAACTACAAACTTCGCGACTGGATTTTTTCCCGCCAGCATTACTGGGGCGAGCCAATCCCGATCGTTCATTGTGATCCGCCAACTGGCGGATGCGGTCGTGTTCCTCTGCCCGATGATCAACTGCCACTGGAATTGCCGGTTGTCGACAATTATGAACCATCAGATACCGGTGAATCCCCTCTTGCCAAAATCACAGATTGGGTCGTGACGACTTGTCCGAAATGCGGTGGCAGGGCCGAGAGAGAAACGGACACCATGCCAAACTGGGCGGGCTCGAGTTGGTACTACTTGGCTTACACATTAGTTAAAAGTTTAAAGTCAAAAGTTAAAAGTGGTTCGAATATCTTTACCAAACATGCCAAAGAGTTGGAATATTGGCTGGACGCCGGCGATGCCGCGCGTAGCTCGAAGAGCGGAGGTGGGGTTGATATCTATAATGGTGGGATGGAACACACGACACTGCACTTGCTCTATTCACGTTTTTGGCATAAATTTCTCTATGATATTGGCGTCGTACCAACTTTAGAGCCTTATGCCAAGAGAATCGCCCACGGTATCATCCTTGGTCCTAATGGGCGCAAGATGAGTAAGTCTTTTGGTAACGTGATAAATCCTGATGAGATTGTCGCTGAATTTGGTGCTGATACTTTGCGCGCTTATGTTATGTTTATCGGTCCATACGATCAGGAATCGGCCTGGAATATGGCTGGGGTTCAGGGCGTCTATCGTTTTTTGAAGCGTGTCTGGCGAAATCAGGAACTGGTTAAAGAAAACGTAGTTGATCCGACAGAGTTGCTGGTCAAATTGAACCAAACGATTACTGGCGTGACCAATGATCTAGAAAATTTTCAGATGAATACGGTGGTCTCGAAATTGATGGAGTTCAATAATTTAGTTGAAAAGATAGGCTCAATTTCCACAAAGTCTTATGAAAAGTTCATACTTTTACTCTCTCCCGTTGCGCCGCACATTGCCGAGGAATTGTATGAAAGTGTAATACACAGCGATTTAACTATGCAAAAATGGCCTGAGCCAGACAAAAAATATCTCATATTCGACAAAATTGAAGTAGTTATTCAGGTCAATGGAAAAGTTCGTGATAAAATTTCGGTTGATTCAGCTATTTCAGACGAGGAAATGAAAAAGCTAGGACTTGGAACTGAAAAAATCAAGAAAATACTTGCTGGGAATGAAATTGTCAAAACAATCGTTGTACCGAAGAAATTAGTAAACATTGTTATTAAGTAGCAGGTTGATTTTTAAACAGTTTTGTGCAATAATAGAATCTGTAATTTGCTCAGCAATATTATATCTTACTGTCTACAATATATTAACTTATAACTTACCATGGCCGAACCAAAACAACGTACAAACAATTCAAAACAGGGCATGAGACGGATGCATGACAAAGTCATAGCACCGGCATTGGCTTATTGTGAAAAATGTCACGAGCCCAAGGAAATGCACAAAGTTTGCTATAATTGTGGTACCTATAACGGCAAACAAGTAATCGAAAAGAAACAATAACCAAGATACCCCACCTCGCCCTATTGGGCTACGAGGGGTAAGCAATCACCAAATAAATTACAATATTCAAATTTGAATATTCAAAAATTGAAGCTTGGATACTGTTTGTAACTTGTTTCTTGGTAATTGGTTATTATTTGCGGAGGCAAATTTGAATCGTCACCTTTCACGTATGATTGCGATGCAAACTCTCTACGAATGGGAATTTCGTGATGGTGTTGATTTGGCAGAAATTGAAGCTCGAAACGTGGCTGAGTACTCGGATCGATGTGAAAGCGATTTTATTCGCATGGTTACAGAAGGTGTTTCAAAAGATCGAGAAGCTCTCGATGGTGTAATCGATAAAGTCGCGCCTGATTGGCCAGTTGACCAAATTTCTCTGATAGACAAGGTGATTTTACAAATCGCCATTTATGAACTGAAAAATTGCAACGATGTTCCACCAAAAGTTGTTATAAACGAGGCAGTCGAATTATCCAAAGAGTTTGGTGGTGAAAATTCATCTAAGTTCGTCAATGGTGTTTTGGGAACGATTTATAAGCAAAGCGAAAAGCAAATACTAAAATCAAGAGATAAAGATAGCTAATTGCAAATTGTCATTTCGACCCCTTGGATCGAGACGACAGTTGGTAATGAAAGGAATATATGTTAGAAGATTTTGAAAAGATTATTGAGGTTAAATTTGAGGATAAAGCACTCCTAGAGCGAGTGTTTATCCACAGATCTTATCTCAATGAACATAAATCATCAGGTCTTGAGCACAATGAACGGTTAGAATTTTTGGGTGATGCTGTTTTGGAATTGGCCACGACAAAGTTTCTTTATGAAAAATATGATCGACCTGAGGGCGATTTGACAAATTGGCGCAGCGCGCTGGTCAAAGGAGAATCATTGTCCGTCGAAGCCAAGCGTCTGGGGATGAATCCTTATATCAAAACTTCTCGAGGTGAAGCCAAAAACACTGGCAAGGCACGAGATATTATTTTGGCTAACGCATTTGAGGCTTTGATCGGGGCTATATATCTAGACCAAGGTTTTGAAACAGCTACAAAATTTATTTTGAAAAACATCTGTTACAAACTTGATGCAATTTTGAACGAAGGCTTGGAATACGATTCGAAGAGTCGATTTCAGGAACTGGTTCAGGACGAGATAGGCGTGACACCGACATATACTGTTGTTTCCGAAGTTGGTCCAGACCACTCCAAAACATTTACGGTTGCTGCTAATCTAGGCGGTAAAGAAGTGGCGATAGGCGCTGGTCCATCAAAGCAAAAAGCTCAATCAGACGCCGCACAAAAAGCACTCGAAAAGTGGGAAGAGATCAAGACAGCGCTTTAGAAGTATGAAATATAAAGTATGAGGTTATAGGTATTTTGTATCCATACTAATAACTTTATACTAAATACTATTGAATTATTGCCAACTAACACTCATCCAGCCCCAATCCTGAAGGCGGCGGGATTCTTCGGCTGACGCTGTCGGAGTGTCAGCGGTAGTGTTTAGAATAACTGAAATCAAAGTATGACCATTTCTCTCGACTGCGGCAACAAGGGTGTGTCCGGCACCGGGTTGCTCAGCTGTGTCAGGCATATAACCGGTTTTGACGCCGATCGCGCCCGGATAATTCCACTCATTGACAAGACGATTTGAATTATTGAGCTGGTGAATATACCGCCCGCTAGTATCATAAACTGTTGATTGTTTCGTTCTCACAATCTGAGCAAACAGAGAGCTTTTCAGTGCTTGTTTGGTTATAACAGTAAGGTCAAAGGCCGTAGAATAGCCCTTTCCGTCAAGTCCGGCAGGATCACGAAAGTCTGAATCTTTGAGACCCAGGTCTCTGGCTCGCTGATTCATCAAAGTAAGAAATTTCTGAGGCCCTGTTTCATTTTTTGAATTCATATGTTCTGCCAGAGCGTAAGCAGCAACATTTGATGAATTCATCAGCATGCACCAGAGTAAATTGCGAACGGTCATCTTTTCTCCAGTGTAGAAATCGGGAATAGCACCGCTGTTTGACACAGCGGTGACCGCGTCTTGATGGACGGTCGCCACGTCATCAAGGCTGTAATTTTCAAGTACAACTATAGCTGTCATTATCTTGGTAGTGGACGCGACAGGAACACGCTCGTATGGTTTTTGTGAGGCTAAAATTGCGCCGGAATCACTGTCGAGAAGGATATAATTTTTAGCATAAATTTTTGGCTTTGTAGCGTCTTGATTTACAGTCGGATATGACAAAATATCAGGTAGTTCAACCTTGAGAGTTTCTGCGTTTGCGACTGAGGCGTCGCCAGCGGACCTGGAGATGAGGCCAGAATCAACTTTTATAGCAGCGCCGGATAAACCGAGCGTATTAAAAGCTATTGAAAAGAGCAGAAACAGATTAAACATTAAAAAACATCCTCCTTAGAAATCTTTTTGAATTCGCCTGGCTTCAACTGCAACTCGTCGAGGTGAAGTTTACTGATACCAATTCGAGTTAATCTTTTTACCTCTAGTCCAATTTTAGCACACATTTTCCGAACCTGTCGATTGTATCCGGTGTGGAGAACTAAGGTTAGAATAATGAATTTTGAATTTTGAATTTCGGCAGTTTTAACTCTATCTACCTTCATTACTTTGCCATCAATCTTAAGTCCAGAAGTTAGTTTTTGTTTCACACTACTAACAATATCCCTCTCTCTCCATGATTTAGGATTCAATATTCTACATTCAACTAGGTACTCTTTCTGATGCTCAAAACTGGGGTGAGTTAGCTCTTTGGTCAGCTCACCGTCGTTGGTCAGGATAATTAATCCAACCGTGTCTTTGTCAAGACGACCAACGGGATAGACTCGTGGTGATTTTGGTACAAAATCAAGAACAGTCTTCTCGCCATTTTGCGCCTGAGCGGTCGAGACAATATGTTTTGGTTTATTGAGAACGTAATAAACGAATTCTGACATTGGCTTGACTATCTTACCATCAAATTCAACCACATCTTTTTCAGGATTAATTTTTACTCCCAACTCCGAACCCATAACCCCATTCACCTTGACATCGCCAGCCAAAATATGCTCGTCGGCTTTTCGTCGCGAGCAAACGCATGAGTTTGCGAGAAATTTATTTAGCCTCTCCATAAATATTTTAATCCCCTACTATTGTATCATCTGTTTTAAGTTCTTTGCCTTCGGCTTCTTTGCGGAGTGTTATATGGACATCTTTTAGTTGGTGTTCGGACACTTGTGACGGTGCGCCCATCATCAGGTCTTTTGCGTCACCAGTTTTTGGAAATGCCATCACCTCACGAATTGCATCCTCTCCGGCCAAAACAGCAACGAGACGGTCAATGCCTGATGCGATGCCGCCATGTGGCGGAGCGCCGTATTCAAAAGCTTCTAGCATGTGACCAAAACGGCGTGTCGTCTCCTCCTCTGAAAGTCCAAGTAGTTTGAATATTTTGTCTTGAATATCACGTTTATGAATTCTGATCGATCCGCCGGCCACTTCAAAACCATTTAGCACTAAATCGTATGCATAGGCGCGAACCTTTTCTGGCTCGGAATCAAGTAATTCAACGTCGTCTGGTTGCGGCATGGTAAATGGATGGTGACTGGAGACCAATTTTTTATCTGTTTTCGAATACTTAAATAGTGGGGCGTCAACAATCCAGCAAAAAGCAAACTCTTTTTTATCTGATTTATTTTTTCGTAAATCAGGTTTATCGGTTTTGTACTTCTCGATCGCCTCGGCGTATGTAATTTTTGGGAAAGGTTTTGCTGTAAATTCAGCGTCAGGAATTAGCTTTTCGACCAAATCAATCATCATGGGCTCGATAAGGTTATAAATATCATCCTGAGTTACAAAACTCATCTCGAGGTCAAGCTGGGTAAATTCTGGTTGGCGATCCCCTCTTTGATCCTCGTCTCGGAAACATCTGACGACCTGAAAATATTTTTCCATCCCCGCGACCATCAAAAGTTGTTTAAATTGCTGTGGACTTTGGGGCAATACATAAAACTCACCAGGGTAAAGGCGAGATGGAACGATATATTCTCTGGCACCTTCTGGTGTTGATTTAGTGAGAAATGGTGTTTCTATTTCGAGAAAATTTTTTGCATAAAGATACTCGCGCATAAAACGGACAATGTTGTGACGAAGTATGATGTTTTTCGCCATTCGCTCAGAGCGAAGATCAAGATAACGGTATTTAAGACGCAACTCTTCGTCCACTCCCAAAGTGTTTTTGTCAATTTCAAAAGGAGAAGTTTTGGCCTCGTTTAGAATCTCGATATCTTCTGCCTCCATCTCGACTGTTCCAGTGACCATTTTGTCATTGACTAATTTTTCCGGCCTAGCCTTAATTTTTCCAGTAACGGAAATAACCCACTCTGGTCTGATCGGAGATATTTTCTCATACGCTTTTGAGCCGGGAACAAAAACAATTTGCAAGATTCCACTTCGGTCACGGAGATCGACAAATACAATTTTGCCATGGTCACGACGGGTATTGACCCAACCCATGACAGTTATTTGATGTCCAATTTTCTCAACAGAATCTTTTATTTGAGTTCGCTGCATTTTATGCTCCGAAGTTTGCTAATTTATAAATCCTAATTTCCCCCAAGGGGGAGTCTTTAACTTAATTTCTAAAAAAATTTCAAGTCTCAAGTCTCAAAAATTTGTAAGATTTGTTGTTTTGTAATCAACTTCGTAATTTAGCATCAAACTGCTTTTCAACTGCCTTGACTACTTCTTTGATTATAATATCAGCTTCGTTGTCAGTCATCGTTCGGTCAAGCATCTGCACGTAGAGGTGAAAGGCAATGTTTTTCTTGCCTTTACCAAATTTGTCTGAAGAAAATTCGTCGAAAAGCTCAACTCGGTTTATTGCTTCTGAAACAGAATAAATAATATTTGAAACATCAGACGGTTTATTTTTTTTATCGATGATAAATGCTAAGTCTCGGGTGATTGCGGGTAATTTTGAAACTTGTCGATAATGAGCGGCTTCAGAATTTATTTTTAATTTTGGTTGATTTGATTTTAAATATTTTTTTGCAAATTCACCAAGAGGAATTTCAACAACATATGTTATTGGTTTATGAATCTTGAAACGACTAAGCTCGTCGCGGGAAATCTCGTTGATTTTAACTTTTTTAATCCCAGCATTTTTGGACAAGTTTTCAATAGCTAAATCCATTGACTCTTTTGCCTCTTTTCCTGCTGCTACAATACCCAAAACATTAGACTCAGTTGTTTTGGTAAAGATATGACCAATTTCAAAAAGAAATGTTTGGTCAAAGGAAGGGTTTTTGGCTACTGCTTTTAGTAAGTTTGGGATCAAAGAATTGCGTAGATATTTGTTTTCCTGTTGAATGGGATTGGACACTTCGAGCAAGGAAGATGGTTTGATTTGAGCTGCCTTTATATCTTTTTCTGATAAAAATGCATAGCTTTTGATCTCGCTGAAACCGGAGTTTTTCAATATATCTTTGATGAATTCAGTAAAATAATATTCTGACACGCTTGGCGTGACCGACTTATCGATTTTAATCGGTGAAATATTTGAGTAACCGTAAATACGACCGACTTCTTCGGCTAGATCTTGCCACGTAGCAATATCATGACGCCAGGTCGGCGACGTGCAAGTGGCGCCAGATATCTCAAATCCGAGAAGTTTTAAGATATGAATTATCTGATCATGACGGATATCAAGCCCAAGAAGCTGAATAATTTTCTCAAATTCTATCGGGATAGATACCTTTTCTGATTTTGCAATCTGGCGTGCGATGCCAGAAAGTGCTCTCCCGTCAGAAATTTCGCTTATTAATTTCGTTGCTTGGTTGAGAGCGTATTCGACTCCACCAGAGTCAATTCCGCGTTCGAAACGATAGCTGGATTCAGTCGATAAATTTAGAGATTTTGCTGATTGTCGGATAGAAGTCGGATCAAACTCAGCCGCTTCCAGAATTACAGTAGAAGTCGATTCAGAGATCTCTGAATTCTTGCCGCCCATTATTCCAGCGATAGCAATAGGCTTTTTCTCGTCGGTAATTACAATGGTTTTGCTGTCTAGTGTTCTCACTATACCGTCGAGCGTTGTGATTGTTTCAGCTTTTTTTGATTTTCGAACAATTATTTTTTTACCAATTTTATCGGTATCAAAGGCATGAAGTGGTTGTCCGAGGTCAATCATAACGTAATTAGTGGCATCTACGATATTGTTTATCGGCTTGAGACCGATTGCGATAAGTTTATCCTTTAGCCATTTTGGTGATTCTTTAACAGAAACATTTTCGATAATTCGTGCCTGATATTGTGGACAAATTTTAGCAGATGCGACTTCGATCGAAATTGAGTCTGTTGTTTTTTTTGAAACAGTCTCAATGTTTTGTGGCTCATGTTTTAGAAATTTATCGCTAAGAGTGGCTACTTCCCGTGCTACACCAAAATGAGACAGGCAATCGCCGCGATTTGGAGTGATTTCAAGATCAAAAACAGTGCTGTCGCCAAGATACTGATTTAGCGGCCGGCCAACAATGCTATCAGCAGATAAGATTACGATACCATTGTGGTCATCTCCGAGGCCAAGCTCATCCGACGCACAAAGCATCCCAGAGGATTCGACACCACGGATGGTAGCTTTTTCTAGAGTGCCTGCTGGTAATTTTGTACCGACTTGAGCCAGCGGAACTTTTTGACCAACTTCGATATTTGGTGCACCACAAACAACACAAAGTTCTTTGTCGCCAGTGAAAACAGTCGCCAGTTGCAATCGGTCAGCATTTGGGTGTGGCACAATTTGCTTGATCTCAGCAACAATGACTCTATCATCAATTCCTTTAGAAATGGATTCAACAGCAGTACCAGATAAACTGAGGCGGTCAGCGAGCTCCTCGTCAGATAACGAAGTTTTAATGTATTCTTCTAGCCAGGATCTAAGAATTTTCATTTGATATATTCCTTACGCGTTATGTGCAATTAAATTAACATTTAACTGTTTTTTATTCTTCGAGCGGAAGCGAGAAGTTTAATAAGCTTCTTAAGTTCTCAGCTGATAGTTTTCAGCTTCGAACAATAATTACACATAACACTTATTCCTTGTATTTTCGTATTAATTCGTATTTCGTAGTTATTTGGACACTCAAAATTGTTTTAAGAATCTCAAATCACCAGAACGAAATAGTCGTATATCCTCTATCCCATATTTTAGGATTACCAGTCGATCGATACCAAGACCAAAAGCAAAACCACTGTATTTATCTGGATCTAGCTTCATGTTTTTAATCACTGTTGGATGAATCATGCCCGCACCAAGTAGTTCAAGCCATTTGCCGTTATGTTTAACGTCAACTTCAAAACCAGGCTCGACAAAAGGAAAAAAACTTGGTTTCAATCTAATTTTTGTATCATCTCCATATATTTTTTTGAAAAATGTTTCGAGTGTCCAGATCAAATGGCCGACTTTGACATCCTTGTCGATATACAGGCCTTCTAGCTGTGTGAAGGTTGTTTCATGTTTAGCATCAGTCGCTTCGTTGCGAAAAACTGTACCGGGAAATACTGCTTTGATCGGTGGTTTTCTCATCTCGGCGTATCGAACCTGGCCATTGGAAGTATGCGTTCGTAATACTCTGCCATCCTTCAGCCAAAAAGTGTCCTGCATATCACGAGCTGGGTGATCTGATGGAACGTTAAGCGCATCAAAATTATACCATTCAGTTTCGACCTCAGGACCCTCGTAAACATCAAAACCTAGATCACGAAAAATATTAATCGATTCTCGTAAAAATTCTGATATTGGGTGAATACTGCCTTTAATCATTTGGTCTTCTTTTTTAATATTGGGTCCTTCAACTGTCGCTCAGGACAAAACGACCTTACAGATGTCGTTTTGATTCAAAAAATAATTCTAGTAATACCGAAACTGTAACAACAGAGATGCCGATCAACCAATCAAGTATCCGCAAGCTTTGGAGATATAATAAAACTGTCGCGGCAAGTGATAAGAAAAAAGCTTGTCGAATAGATGCCCAAAAATATAGATAAACTGTTTCATTTTTCGACAATTTTATTTTAGCATAGTAAAGGGCAAGTGCACCAATACCAGTCAAAGAGATTAAAAAAGACAGATAAAATCCAAGTAACGACCCCGTCGTTGTAATGTAAGGGTTGTAATTAAAAATTGATATCACTAGTGACGCAACAGCAAAAACACTGATAGCTAGGAGAAAAAATAAATTTCGCATCAAAGTCATAATTATTTGGTATTAATACTAGACAGAAGTTGGTCTATTATAGCGGCTTTTTCTTCTGTCTCGTCGAGAACGAAATGCAGACGTGGCACTCGTCTCGCAACAATTTTTTTTGATAATATATGGCGTAAGTCTGAGGCAACGTGATTGAACTTTTTGACTAATTCTGTTGAATTTTGTGTGGCACTGACCCAGATTTTTGCGTTTGCCAGGTCTTTTGAAACGTGAGTTTGAGTCAAACTAAAAAGATCTTCAGGAAATCTGAGACGCAGTTCTCTTGATAATTCCTGAAGTACTAACTCATCTACCGTTTTCATTCTGTTGCTTACCATGTAGTTATTATATCAGATATGAAGGGTAAAATCTATAAATCAGGCACAGGCTCGCAATTTTATTTAATTTGAATTATTATAATATTAC
>PEZW01000018.1:0-28346 GCA_002773985.1 Candidatus Berkelbacteria bacterium CG10_big_fil_rev_8_21_14_0_10_43_13 | reverse complement strand
TTTTTAAGTTCTCAGCTGATAGTTTTCAACTTCGAACAATAATTACACATAACGCGTAATATTAAACAAATTAGACAGGAGAATACCATGGACATTACTGCGATACAAAAAAGGATTTCAATGCTCGAAAAGTACACGCAGGAAAATCGTGAAATGAAGGAAATGATCAAGGAAGAGCTGGAAAACGATCTCAGATATGTCGAGATAACAGAGGAAGCAAAAGCAGTTGCTGAGAAGAAGAAACGGTTGAAAGAAGAAATATTAGCGGCAGGTCCAAATCAAAAACTTGCCGACACTATCAAATCAAATACCGAGGAGATCGGTTTGCTTAAGGAAATTTTATCAGCCGAGCTGATTCAGGTTTATACGGAAAACAAAACAGATGAGATTACTGACGAGTCAGGCGAAAGCAGAAAATTTAAGCTCAATGTTAAGTTGCTACCGAAGGGGGCCAAAGACGATAGCCGTGATGGCCTTGGTCGATATACAGATGAAAATTAACAAGAGAGATAAATGAAAGAAAAAATGTGTGGTTCTGGCAGAAATGGTGCGGTTTATGGGCTAGGTTTTGTCGGGGCGCTAGTTTACTATCTGGGTACGGCAACAACTTTCTGGATCGGGGTTCTCGGAATTATCAAAGCGATGGTTTGGCCAGCAATGTTGGTACACGCGGCACTAAAATATTTGAACTAACAAAAGTCCGTTACTCAGCACTCAAGCAGGGATGTTTTTGTGTTGACAAAAAGTCCTTAGAGGAGTAAGGTATTAGTTTGTTAGTGAATAATTTTTTGCGTTTGAAAGGAAATAATGCGTACTAAAATAATTTGCAGTATTGGGCCAGCATCGGCGTCAGAAGAGATGATTGAGAGGTTGATTGAAAACGGCATGGATATTGCTCGTCTCAATTTTTCACATGATTCGCATGAAGCACACAAAATGCGTATCGAGCGAGTCCGAAAGATTGCCAAGGGGCTTAATAAAAAAGTCGAGATCCTTTGCGATCTACAGGGGCCAAAGATTCGTGTCCAGGAATTTACAAATTACCCAATTCATCTTTGTGATAACGACAATATCGTTTTAACTACTCCTAGTGAAGAGACGGCGGCGGACAACGAGATTGTCATCGAAGATCCTTATTTACACACAGATGTGAAGAAAAAGGATGTCATCCTGATCGATGACGGCCAGATCGAGCTGTCAGTGACAAATGTCGCTGGTCATAAGATTTATTGCAATGTCATTCGTGGCTGTGATCTGTATCCTCGTAAAGGTGTCAGCTTGCCATTTACTGAGACGACAACGTCCGCATTGACTGACAAAGACAAAAAAGATTTGAAATTTATTTTGACTTTAGACCCAGAATGGGTCGCGATCTCATTCGTTCAAAACAAGCAGGATATTTTAAATTTGCGAGAGTTGATAGGCAAAAACAAGGCTCGGGTTATGTGTAAGATTGAGCGCGCAAAAGCAATCGACAATATTTATGATATTATAGCGGAGTCAGATGGCATCATGGTCGCCCGTGGAGATCTTGGCGTTGAAATCCCTTTTCAGAAACTACCGATTATTCAAAAACAAATTATCAAGCGATGTAATTATGTCGGCAAGCCGGTCGTGACAGCAACACAGATGCTGGCCTCAATGACAAAAGCTTCAATTCCAACAAGAGCTGAGGTTTCCGATATTGCTAACGCCGTTTTCGATGGTACTGATGCAGTGATGATGTCAAATGAAACTACGGTTGGACAATACCCTGTCGAATCATTGCAAGTTATGCGTGAGGTAGTCAGAGAAACAGAAGATTATTTGTTTCACCGCAAGAACGTGCTTTAGTTGAAATTAGCAAGATAAAGATAAAAATAAAAACATTCACTTCGGACGAGGTGAATGTTTTTAATTTGTTTAAATCTTAAGTCCTGATTAGCCTAACGCTTTGCCCACTGTGGAGCTCGACGAGCACCTTTGAGGCCGGGTTTCTTTCGTTCTTTTTCTCGTGGGTCGCGAGTAAGTAATCCGGCTTTTTTCAAACTTGTACGAAATTCAGGGTTAAATTTTTCCAAAGCTCTCGAAATACCAAGTTTGATAGCATCGATCTGACTAACCTTGCCGCCGCCACTAACTTTGGCAGCAACACCAAATTTTTCTTTCATGCCAACTAATTCAAACGGAATATCTGTTTCAGCTGGGAACTCAGCTTTTTTACCATTGATTACAGAGTCTTTGTTTGACTGGGTAAGTCTGACACTGGCTCGAGCACTTTTGCGTCGTCCAATTCCTATCCAGAAATCTTGGTTTGTTTTCTTTTCAGCCATATTATTTGACCTTGTCTTTTAGTTCTGTAAATTTAATATTTACGTGAGGATGACTTTCACCTGCATACAGTTTCAAGCGTGATAAAAAACCTTTTTTTAGCTTGGTGTTGGCGAGCATACCTGACACAGAGTGATTTAAAATCTCAGTTGGGTGGCTGGACTTCATTTCCTCGACTGTTTTTGTCCGAAGGTTACCAATGTATCCACTGTGGGTATAATATCTTTTTTGTTCCTCTTTATTGCCTGTTAAAACAACTTTCTCACTGTTTATAACGACTACATAATCGCCGCAATCTAAGTTTGGAGCAAACTCAACCTTGCCTTTACCGCGAAGCAGCGTAGCAATTTTTGTCGAAATTCTACCAAGTGTGGCGCCGTTAGCGTCAAGCAGATACCACTTTCGATTTTGTTCGAGATTATTTTTCATCAGTTTTCGCTTTCTTCAAGGTTTCTTTCTTGGCCTTGGTTGGTTCTGATACTTTTTTATCTTTATAATCTTCAATAAAGACTTTTTTGTCGACCAGCTCAACCCGCATCATCGCAGCATTGTCACCAAGTCGATTTTTGAGATTGTAGGAGACAGTATAGCCAGAAGCCTTGTCAGTATATCGCGGTATTAAAACCTCGACAACTTTCTTGACGGCATTTTTATCGAAAAATATAGTATTTAGATTTCGGTGTGTTTTAAGATCGGCTGTTTTGCTTTGGGCTAAAATATGATCAATATAGCTTTTTAACTCCTTTGCCTTTGGAGCAGTCGTATCAACTTTTTCGTACAAGATAAGAGAAGTAGCTAAATTTCTTAGCATATGGTTGCCATGATCTCGTTGTCGGCTAAAAGTTCGTTTCATATGATTCCCTTACAAATATGCAAATTAAACGAAATTACTAAATTACGAATATTGATTTTTTTTGTACTTTCGTACTTTTTTAAAATTCGTAATTTGGTAAGGGTCATCCTAAAAATGCTTTAATTTCGTCAATCCCCTTTTTGCCCATACCCTTGACCTCTTCAAGTTTGAGATCTGTCAGACGTCGCAAGCCACCAACTGTTTTAACTCCTGAGTTGATCAGGGCGTTTGTGGTTCGAGGTGAAAAACTAAGATCTTCAATTTTTGTTTTGTTGTCGATTTCATCTGGTGCAACCTTATCAGACACTGGACCTTCTTCGGTCTCGGCCACTTCAGCGATTGCTTCGTTTGGTTCAATTGTTTTCGGGGCATCACCAGAGATAATGGCGCTGTAGTGTTCAACCAAGACAGTGGAAGCCTCTTTAATAGCCTCAGCAGGAGAGACAGTACCGTTTGTAATAACTTCGATGGTTAGTTTGTCGTAGTTTGTCATCTGTCCGACACGAGTATCTTCAACCTTAACAGAGACGCGTTCAACGGGTGAAAAAAGAGTATCGATGGCAATCCAGCCAATCTCTGTTCTCTCGCTGCTGCCGACGTTTATAGAACGAAAACCGCGTCCTTTTTCGATAATTATTTCCATGTTGAAATTGGCGCTTTTGTCGAGTGTTACTATGTGGGCATCAGGATTTATAATCTCGACATTACTAGAAGACTTGATATCTTTGGCGGTCACTTCAGCTGGGCCTTTTTTTGATAATTCAAGTGTTACTGGTTCATCAGAAAATGAACGAAAGTTAATCGCCTTCAGATTCATCATAATTTCCAGAACATCTTCCTTCGCGTGTGGGATTGAAGTAAATTCATGACTGGCACCGTCAACCTTGAATTTTGTCACAGCTGCACTTGTGATGGAAGATAGCAAAACTCGGCGAAGCGAGTTTCCGATTGTCGTACCATAACCAGGAAAAAGAGGGTCGATAATAAACTTAGAGTGGGATTCTCCAATCTTTTCTTCGACTATTCCCGGCAAATTAATTTTTTCCATTTGGCTCCTTTGAATTAGCGTGTCTTAGTCCGTAGCTCAAGCTTCAGCTTGTTATTCAGCACACTAAAGCGTGGTCTACGGCTAGTATGTATAAATATTATCTCGAATAAAACTCAATGATTAGACTTTCCTGAATCGGTGTGTCGATTTCATCACGAACTGGTAGATGCTTGACAACTCCAGTCAACTTCTTGGCGTCAATATCTAGCCAAGTGATAGCAGAATTAAGTGTTGTTTCCTTGAACATGGCCTTTTTGCGTGGTTCTATTGAAGCACCTTCGTAGACCTGAATAGAAGGTGTTTTTACTTTGTGGCCATCAATATTGAACAATCCATGTGAAACAAACTGTCGAGCCATGGCACGAGATGAAGCAAATCCAAGACGGTAAACAACATTATCAGCGCGTGCTTCAAGCAATTGAATGAGATTTTCAGAGTTGTTTCCGACCATCATATTGGCGCGCTTAACATAATTTGAAAATTGTGATTCGGAGATGCCGTAAATGCGACGCGCTTTTTGTTTTTCGCGTAATTGGCGGCCATATTCACTAACTTTCTTTCGAAAACCCTGGCCATGCTGACCTGGTGCGTATGGTCTTTTTATCAAGGTGCATTTTGGTCCCAAACACTTTTCGCCTTTCAGCAAAAGTTTTTCACCTTCTCGTCGACATTTTTCACATGCGTCATTCATATGTGCAATACTCTTAATTCTTTAATTAAACTCTTCGTGGTTTCTTGGCTCTACAGCCGTTATGTGGAATCGGTGTCACGTCCTTGATCAAGCCGGCTTCGATATTGGTGTTAGCAAGGGCTCTAACAGCGGCATCACGACCAGAACCAACGCCAGAAACATAGATATTGGCTTTTGAAAAGCCACGAGCTTTTGCTTTTTCAACAACTGCCGCTACTGCCAACTGAGCTGCGTAAGGGGTTGATTTCTTTGCCCCCTTGAATCCAAGTGCTCCAGCCGAAGACTGGGCAATTGCTCCGCCTTTTTCATCTGTGATTGTGATCAGCGTATTATTGAAAGTGGACTGTATATAAATATTGCCAGAAACAACAGGGCTTTTGGCTCGTTTTTTGATGATTTTCTTGACTGATTTTTTAGCTTCTGGCTTTGGCATGGGTTTCCAAATCTCTACGTATTACAAATCTGTTTACAAAGATACAAATGTCGTTTCATATTATTTGTATGTTTGTACCGAATTTGTAATTTGTAGTGTTGTTATTAGGTTTTTTCTAATGTTCTGCGACCAGAACCCATCGTAACTTTTTTACCTCGCTTTGTTCGAGCATTTGTTTTGGTTCTCTGTCCATGCGCTGGCAAATTGTGACTGTGACGCAGTCCTCGGTAGCTGTTTATATCTTTTAACCTTTTAATATTTTGGGTGACTTCGGTTCTCAAATCACCTTCGACACGGAAATTTTTAGAAACGTATTGTCTGATTTTCTCTAAATCAGTTTCAGAAATGTCTTTGACTCTGGTGTTTGGGTCAACTTTTGTTTCAGTGCAGGTTTTTTGCGATCGAGACAAGCCAACACCATAAAGATAGGTCAGTGCGACCTCGAGTCTTTTTTCATTTGGTAAGTTGATGCCTGCGATTCGTGCCATAATACAAATAATTACTAATTTCTAATTTCCCCCAAAGGGGAGTCTTTGACTTAATTTCTAATCAAATCCCAAGGTTCCAATGTTTAAAAATTAAAAACTAAGAATTGAATAAAAATTAAAAAATTAAAATTTATCCTTGTCGTTGTTTGTGCTTCGGGTTCTCGCAAATCACAAAAATTCGTTTTTTTGCACCAAGACGGGAAGATTTTCCTTTTTTGCTGCGAATAACGATTTTGCATTTGTCACACATCTTTTTTGCTGAAGCTTGAACTTTCATGCTGGTACTGGTATATGTATTAAGATTCAGTTCAAAATAAAAATTTCCCCTTATTTTCTTCTACTGGAAAATTTATTTGGTGTAAAACCGGGAGTCAGTCGGCGTGTGATCCTGCCCCGAGTCAAGTCATATGGGGTAAGCTCGACAAGTACGGAATCACTATTAATGACCTGAATTTTGTTTTTCTTCATGCGACCGGAAGCATAGCCGATGATCTCATGACCATTTTCGAGTTTGATCCGATATTTTGAATCAGCCAAAACCTCGACGACCTGGCCAGTCACTTCAATGTTGTCGTTTTTTGTCATTTGCTAGATAAATTTAACATATTTTGCCGTAAGAGTCAACACATTGATCAATGCGTAGACGTTTTGTGTTATTTGGTCACAATTGCAGGCTTACCGTTTTCAATAATAATAGTGTGCTCAAAATGTGCAGCGAGTGATCCGTCGGTGGTCCGCACAGTCCAGCCATTGTCATCAACCACTGTATCTTCTCCGCCAGTTGTCAACATAGGCTCTATTGCTAGCGCCATATTCTCAATTATTTTAGCGCCAGTGTTGTGCTGACCGAAGTTTGGAATCTGCGGTGGTAAATGTGGCTCCGGTCCTATTCCATGACCGACGTAGTCGCGAATAAGCCCCAGGTGATGCTTGCCTGCAAATGGTTCAATTTCAGCACCAATATCACCAATTCTATTACCGGCCTTGGCTTGTTTGATGCCAATATATAGTGATTCTTCTGTTAGTTTTAGCAGTCTGGCGGCTTCAGCCGATATTTTTCCCACAGGCACTGTTGTTGCCATATCAGTGTAAATACCATTATATCCTGCGCCAATATCCAGTGAAATTATGTCGCCATCCTTGAGAATATATTTTTCAGATGGAATGCCATGAACTATTTCATCATTTATTGACACACAGAGGGTGGATGGAAATGTGCCGGCGCCCGCAACATAGTAGCCCTTAAAGGCTGGAGTACAACCTTTTGCTCGTAGTAATTTTTCAGCCAACTCATCAAGCTCAATCGTGGTGATGCCAGGCCGCACCTTTTTTTTAACCTCATCCAATGAATCAGCGAGTATCTTCCCGCAAATCTTTATCTTTTTTATTTGATCTGTTTTTAAAATATTCATATTTTGCTGGCGATTTCTCCACTGACTTCTTCTATTGATTTCTCGCCATCTACTTTAATAATCTTGGAGTTACTGTTTTCAAAATATTTGATCACCTCGTTTATTTTTGGCAAGTATTGAGAGATGCGAGCACGAACAGTTTCTTCATTGTCGTCAGATCTGACTGCTAGCGAGCCACCGCATTTTTTACAGATCATTTCGTCTGTTGCCTCATAAATTGCGCCACAACCGGAGCATATTTTTCGTGATGTTGCTCTTCGAATCGCTGTTTCCGGGGCAAGTTCAATGTAGATGATAATAATTTCCCATTCAGAATGCTTTGATAAGTAGTTGGAAAGAAACTCTGCTTGACCGTTACTAAAAGGGAAGTTATCAAATATTACATCTGAATCGATATTGCCGAGATATGCCGTGACCAGATCAATTGCAACCGCATCTGGCTGTGGAGTGCCATCGTCGTAACGTTTTTTGATATCAATTAGAAATGGATCATCACCAGTATCTTTGATGGTTTCACGAATTAGATCACCAATACCGATAACTTTTGCCTTAATTTTCTTTGCTAAAATAGACGCTTGTGTCCCTTTTCCGGAAGCAGGAAGACCAATGAAAGAATAGATTGTTTTTTGATGTGACATAATACCAATTTATTCAACTAATAGCGTTCGTAGGTGTGCATCGACATCTGCGATTCGATCTGCCCCATCGTTTCCAAGACGACCGCTACGACGATCAAGATGCCGGTACCACCAAGAGTGAAGGTTGTAATACCGGTCCATGATTGGACGATAAATGGTAATACGGCGATGATCGACAGAAAAGCGGCTCCGACGAAAGTGATACGGCTGATAACTTTGTAAATATATTCACGAGTTTCTGTCCCTGGTCTGATTCCGGGTATAAAACCGCTCTGTTTTTGCAAATTTTCAGCGATGTTGGTCGGCTTGAAAACGATAAATGTATAAAAAAAAGTGAAAGCAAAAACTAAAACAAAATAAATAATAGCATAATATGTTTGGTTGTTAAAAAAATTACTAACACTTGTCGCACTATTTGCCAGCCAAGCTGTCTTAGCAGCTTCAAGGTATTTTGCCACCACACCCGGAATAACCAGGACACTCATCGCAAAGATAATTGGGATGACACCAGCAATGTTTACTCGTATAGGTAAAGTACTTTCATACCCTGTTGTTTGTCCAAGACGTAGCTTGCGAGCATAGGTAACCGGAATATTGCGTTGACCCTCCTGAACGATAATGATGCCGATAGTTGCCAGAACAAAGATGATAGCAAATGCGATGGCGCCAATGATTTTTGTTGTGTCGCCGGATTGCAGGATCAAAGCGGTGTTGCGAATCTGGGATGGGTAACTTGAGAGAATACCCAGAGTTATGATAAGTGAGACGCCGTTCCCAATCCCCTTTTGTGAAATAATTTCACCCAACCACATCAGTAAAATAGTGCCAGCAGTGACTGAGATCAACATGACCCAGAGATCAAATGTCGTCCAAGTCGGGATGACACCCTGGTTGCGCAAAAGCACCAGCATTGCATAGGCCTGGATAAAAGCGAGTGGAATAGTCGCAAGTCTTGTCCACTGAGTGATTTTTTGTCGACCAGCTTCGCCCTCTTTTTGTAGCTCTTCGATTGCCGGAAAAATCATACCGAGCAACTGGAAGATAATCGACGAAGTAATATAAGGACCGACACCCATCAGAATGATTGAAAAGTTACTCATCGTTCCGCCAGAAAACATATTTAGAAAACCAAAAACTTGGTTTTGTGAGAAGAACGTCTGGAGACGCGCCAAATCAACACCAGGGAGTGGAATGTGAGCCAAAACGCGAGTCAAAAGTAGTAGAGAAATCGCTACAATAATTTTATTGCGCAGATCTTTATACTCCCAAATTTTGAGCCATTTATTCATCTCGTTTACTATAGCGTAAATCAACACAATTATCAATTAAAAAAACAGTCTTTTCTAACGGTCATTCATTCTGAAAAGTTCGAAGGCCCAGCTTGGTGTAGCTGGGCCCCGGAACGAGTGCTGATTTCCCGATCAGCGCATCTCTGAGAGTGTTTACTATCGCTGGTTCTAGACCTCGTCGCACCACTTGTAGGCGTTTTCGAACATCTGGAGCCAGGGGCTGGCCGAAAGCTGACGCGTCTCAGGCGGCAGCCACGGCCATTGGCGCAGTTGGAAGACCCGTTCCGGATGGGGCATCATCGCCAGATGCCGACCGTCCGGGGAGCAGAGCGCGGCGATGCCGTGCTGACTGCCATTCGGGTTGTACGGGTAGGTCTCCGTCGCTTCGCCGATGGCATCGACATAGCGGATCGGAGCGAGACCGTCGGCCTCGATCTGGTCCAATACATCGGGTTCGGCGTGCAAATAGCCTTCACCGTGTGCCACCCAGATGCCGAGGCGTGAACCGGCCATGCCCTGGAGCATAATCGCCGGACTCTCACCGATCTCGACTGTCGGGAAACGTGACTCGAAGCGACCGGAGCGGTTGTGGATAAACCGCGGCTGTCGCTCGGTCTCGATCCCTTGGTACCAAGGCACGATGCCAAGCAAAGTCATCACCTGGCAACCGTTGCAGACACCAAGAGAGAAGGTGTCGCTGCGAGCATAGAAGCGTGCAAACGCCTCCGCCGCCCTCTTATTGTTGCGGATCACGCCCGCCCACCCCTTGCCAGAGCCGAGGGTATCGCGGTAGGAGAAGCCGCCAACGGGAACGACACCACGGAACCGGTCGAGGTCGATCCGACCACTGACTAGATCCGAGACCGTCACGTCCCACGGGTCGAACCCGACCGTGTGGAACGCAGCAGCCATCTCACGATCACCGTTGCTACCTGTCGCTCTCAGGATCGCGACTGGGAAGCGCAGACGCATCGTCGTACTATGCGGTGGCACGAAGGTGAGCTTATACGGCGGCGGTGTCACCACCTTCGCCGTCTTTCGCTCCTCTTCGACACACACCGGATTTGCTTGCAGAGCGTCAAGCCGTGTGCTCGTCTCTTCCCAGAGAGAGCGCAGCTTGGTCAGCATGTCGCCCAGGACCAGGACGCCATTGTGCCGGATCTCGACAATCGGGACTTCAAGCGTGTTGCCAAGGAAGATCGACACCATGCCGAATTCCGCCATGACTTCAGCGAACGAGTCCAGATTCTCCTTGCAGAGTGAGATGACGATACCCGGCTCTTCGGCGAAGAGCGTCTCGATCGCCGTGTGCTGGCTTTCGAGACTGGCGTAGAGACCGACGTTGCCCGCCATGCACATCTCGAGCATCGTCGTGATCAGACCGCCATCGCTGACATCATGAACCGCGGTGATGATGCCGCGGCGCAGTAGCTCTTGGACAGCCTCATATGTTCGCTTGAGCAGATCGACGTCCTCGACGTCTGGGCAATCGTTGCCGACCTGCTTCAATGTTTGGGCCAGGGCACTGCCCCCGAGCCTCTTCATGCCGGGCGAGACGTCCAGCAGGTAGAGGAGATCGTTGGCATCAGGGACGACGCTGACATGTTTGTCCACGTCCGCGACGGCAGCATAAGCCGCGATGACGAGCTGTCCCGGCGCTTTGACCACGGTGGGCTTGCCGTCGAGGTCATTCATCCGAGTCGCCATCGATAGGCTGTCTTTGCCACCATCGATCTTCATGCCGAGCTCGACGAGACAGTCACGCAGGGCGACTGCTGCGTCGTAGAGTCGAGCACCTTCACCTGGCTGTTTCGCTGCCCACATCCAGTTCGCCGAACAACTGACGCGATCGAGCGAGGAAATGAGGACACCTGCCATGTTGAGCAGAGCCTCAGCCACCGCCAGTCGCGCCATCGCCGCCGGAGAGATCAAGCCCTTGACGGGCTGCTCGCCAAGCGACGCGGCCATGCCGTTGTCGCTGAAGTAGCCATGAGCCAGAACCGCACAGTCTGCCACCGGCAGATGATTGGGACCGACACACTGTTGCTGGATGACGAGGCCGGTGACACTACGGTCAACCTTCCGCGTCAGCCAGGCATGGCTACCCACCGAAAGCAAGCGGAAGACCAGGTTGAGAGCCTGGCGCACCGACAAACCTTCAGGCAAGACCAGTTCGGGCAGCTCCTCGTAGATCCGCTCGTGCCGCCACGTCTTCTGTGGTAGGCCCTCGAGGATTCGCGCGAGGGGCAGGTCGACTGGCGTCGTTTCATCTGCATCATCGATGAGAGTGATCTGACCGTCGCCGGTGATCTCGCCCAATATCGCTATTGGACAGCTCTCGCGTTCGCAGATGGTATTCACGAGTAGCAGGTCTTCTGGCTGGATCAGGAAGACCATCCGCTCCTGACTCTCGTTGCCCCAGATGACCAGGGTTGTGAGTGTCTTGTCGCCGACCGGTATGTTGCGGAGTTTGATCCGTCCTCCGGCCGGGGTGAGGATCTCCGGTACAGCATTGGCGTCGCCGCCAGCACCGAGATCATGGATCGTGACGATGGGGTTATTGCGTCTCCCTTCGATGCACGCCCGGATCACACGCCAGGTTCGCTGCTCCATCTCGGCGTCGCCGCGTTGGACCGCGTCGAAATCAAGACCGGCAGCATTGTCACCTTGGAGCATCGAGCTGGCAGCACCTCCACCGAGGCCGATCTTGTAGGCCGGTCCGCCGATCTGAACCACCAACATACCTGGTTCGGGTTGCCCCTTGACGGCGTGCTCTGCGTTCAGCTGGCCGAGACCAGCACTGTACATAATCGGCTTGATGAAACCGCGTCGCCCACTGGGGATGTCCATGCCGAGGGCACGGGCAAATCCATAGGGAACTGGCTCACCGATGCAGTTGCCGTAATCACTAGCCCCGTTGCTAGCCTCGATAGCGATCCTCAAGGCTGAAGCCAGCTCTGGTGGTGTCGACCAACTCCCCGCCTCCCATGGCAATGGATAGCCCGGAATACAGAGATTGTCGACACAGTAACCAGCACCACCGGCCAGCATGTGACCGCCTTGGCCAACAGCCATGTTGTCACGGATCCGACCCCCCGTGCCAGTCTGCGCCCCCGGGTAGGGAGCAACGCCGGTCGGGAAGTTATGGGTCTCTGCCGTCAATGTCGGCAGCAGTCGCACCACCCATTTTGCCAGTCGACTCGGCATGTTCGGTAGCTCTGCCGCAAGCGTTACAGCCAGACCGACCGATTCGATCGCCGAGCTGTCATCGTGGAATGCGATGACCGAGCCCGAGGGATTGGCTCGCCAGGGTGCCTGGACGAGCTCCATCAGAGTTTCAGGCATGATCACGCCATCGATGATGTGCTGACCCTTCCAGAAGCCATGCCGACAATGTTCGGAATTAGCTTGACCGATCTGGAAAAGCTCAACGTTGGTCGGGTTGCGCCGAAGCACGTTGACGAAAAGGGTGAGACAGAACATGAGGTCCTGATCATCCATCGCCAAACCCATCTCCTTGTTGAGTTGCCTGAGCAACGGCATACCTTCTTCGATCAGCGGAATCGTCATGACCGGCTCGATCGCCGTGTCGCTCTCGAAACTGCTGATCGGTTTGGGGTAGTGCTCCTCTGTCATTCGGTCAACAAGCAGTGCCAGCATTTGGCTCACCTCGGCAGCGTTAAGCCGTCGCGGGAAACCGTACCGGACAGACTGCTCGAGGCGGTAGACAGTGGAGAGACCACAGTCGTGGCAGATTGCCACCGCCTGGGTCGAGAACGGCGTCACGACACCACGTCGTGGGCCGACCTCGATGACAGTCGGGAAGTCCCTGAGGAAACTCACTTTACCGGATCCTCGCGGATCGAAGGTTTCGGCGAGCAGCCAGGTGAGGATAGTCGTGCCCGTCGGGCTCAACTTCCTCGTGAGTCCAAGGTTGAAGCACGTCTCGGTGCAAACTGCCTTGGTCGAGATCTCAAGCGCCTGACACAGCGCCCCGATCCAGCTCGTGAGCAGATCGAGACTCAATGCCGGTGCTCGGTAGGACCGTTCGAGCATCGTGTCACCTCTCTGGGATAAACAAAACAAGTGAGAGCATTTCTGCTTCCACTGTTCGTCTTCACGGATACAATAACACTAAGTACAGCCTATATCAATGGTACGCATTAAAAAAACAGCCATTTTTGAGGCTGTTTTTTTAATAAAAAGTTTTGGTTCTTATTTTGTCTCAGGTTTCTTGGTCGGAGTTTTCTTGGCAGGTTTTGCTGGTTTGATTTCAGTTGCTTCGGGTTTTTTGATAGTCTTGTCAGCTTTCACAACTTTTTCTGTTTTAGCCGGTTTGTCGAAAAGCTTCTTGACTGACTCTGAAGTTTTGATGTCTTCGCCAAGTTTGACTGAAACTGTCAATGTGCCATTGTTGAGAATCTTGATCGGCTTTTTGCCGCTAACTATTTTTTTCTCAACCAACGTTTTTTTGTCAACTAGCTCACCATCTTTGAAGCTTGCTGAAATAATATCAAGTGAGATGACGTCTGCTTTGGCCTTGTGTGACTTGAATCCTGGCAAGATCGGCAATCTCATCGAAAGAGGAGTCTGGCCGCCTTCAAATTTGCGAGGAATATTAAAACCACTTCGGGATTTCTGACCCTTGGTGCCTCGTCCGGCAGTCTTGCCCTGTCCTGAAGACAGGCCACGCCCGACGCGTTTTTTTGTTTTACCTTTGATGCTTACTAATCTCATTTCTTGTCCGTTTTAGTTTTCTTTGCTTTGGTAGTAGTTTTGGGAGTCTCTACAGGCTTTTTGGCTGGTTGCTCCACTTCTTTCGCGGGTGTTTCAATTGCTGCGATTTTTAGCTCGTTTGTTTTGTCAGTAAAATTTTTGACCTGATCCGTGTATTTTTTGTCAAAAGACTGAAAAGCTTTGAGAGTCGCTGTAACATTGTTGACCTTGCTTGAACTGCCCATCATCTTGGAAAGCAGATCAGTAATTCCAGCAAGTTCGGCGATCGCGCGAACCGCTCCGCCGGCAACTATGGAAGTACCACTTGCGGCTGGCTTGAGCATGACGACTGCTCCGCCGTGCTTTGTGATAACGTCATAAGGTATTGTACCACCGATGACAGGTACTACGATCAGACTTTTCTTGGCCTGTGCGACGGCTTTTTTGACGGCCTCAGCAACATCGTTAGCTTTGGCGATACCCATGCCAACTTTGCCTTTTTTGTTACCAATCACAACTAAGGCTCTAAACCGAATTCGGCGTCCACCTTTGACAGTTCTGGCAACGCGGCGAATCTCGATGACTCGTTCCTCAAATTCTTTCGGCTCACGCTTCGAGCCAAAAGAGCGCGGCTTCATGATGTTCTTGACCATCTTATCCGGTTTTTCCTGAGCTATCGTAGTTGTGTTTTTCTCATCTACCATCGTAAGTTCCTTGATTATATCTTAATACCGCTTTCACGAATGCCATCAGCAAACGCAGCGATTGAACCATGATATTTTTTACCGTTGCGATCAAAGATAGCACTCTCGACTTTTTTGGTCTTCAGTGTTTTACCAAGTTCCTGGCCAGCTTTCTTGGCATTGTCAGAAATCTTACCATCTAGCTTTAGGGTTGAAGTAGTTGCAATTGTGTTGCCCTTTGTATCGTCAATTGCTTGGCCACTGATAAAACGATTCGAGCGGTAAACCGAAATGCGGGGTTTTAAATTTGTGCCTGTTATTTTTTTCATCTGATTTGATATAAGACTTATAGGTCATATAGGTCTTATAAGTCCTATAATATTATTTCGACGCAGCAGTCTTACCGGCTTTGCGGCGGATATGCTCATCTATATATTTAATCCCTTTGCCTTTGTAAACTTCTGGTTTACGAACCTCGCGGATGATTGCCGCAAATTGTCCAACAGCTGCCTTGTCGATGCCGGAAACAGTAATGGAGTTTTTAACAACTTTAACCTCGAGGTCTTCTGGGATATGAAGCTTGATATCGTGTGAGTAGCCCATCGCCATTTTGACATCTCTACCATCAACAGCGACTCTATAACCAGTTCCTTTGAAAACCAACTCCTTTGTAAAACCATCGCGAACACCCGTGACCATATTTGAGACGAGACGAGCTATTAATCCATGTTGCTCTCGAGCAAACTTTGTCTCACTGTTGGCCACAACATAGATTCCGCCATCTCTTGTCTCCAAGCTGATCTCGCGAGGAAAATCAAGCTCAAGCTTTTTTTCACCAGAAGAAACGGTCAAGTGATTCTTGATTATTTCGGCGTTTACGCCTTCTGTTAACAGTATTGGTTTTTTGGCAATTTTACTCATAGTTTCCAAATCTCTACATATTTACAAATCTTTTACAAACATACAAATATTTGTATCTTTGTATGGATTTGGAATTTGTAGAATTATTTTTACCATATTTCGCAAATAACTTCTCCGCCAAGCCCTTTCTTTGCAGCCTCGCGTCCAGTGACGATACCAGTCGATGTTGATACAACGACAATTCCGAGTCCGCGAAGAGGTTTTGGCATCTCCTTGCTTTTAACATAGATGCGACGGCCTGGTTTGCTAATTTGTGCGATATGAGACGGGGCTTTCTTATCTGAAATTTTGATATTGATCTGCTTTCGGTTGTCTTCATCGGTAACTTCGATGCTGTCTAGAAAACCTTCACGCTTGAAAATACCTAAAATAGTCTCATTCATTTTTGAATACGAAACATTGACATCGCTTTTTTGGACAGCGGCGGCGTTTCTTATTCTTGTAAGCAAATCTGAAATTGAATCCATTGTTTTCCTTGATTAGGCATATCTACCAGCTAGACTTTGTAACCCCGGGAATTTCGCCTCGAGAGGCTAATTCACGAAAACAAATTCGGCATAGTGTAAATTTACGAAGATAACCGTGCTTTCGACCACAAAGTTTGCAGCGGTTTATTGTCCTAGACATATACTTTGGTTTTTTCAGAGCTTTGAGAATGAGTGATTTTTTGGCCATTATTTCCTCTCTTTCTTAAATGGGAAACCTAGTTTCGCAAGTAATGCTTTTGCATCATCCCTATTTCTCGCCTTGATACGAAAATTAATTTCCAAGCCAAAGTTTTCCTTGATTTCCTCATACTTAATTTCAGGAAAAATGGCATGATCTCGAATACCGATAGAAAAATTACCATTGGTATCAAAACTCGAAGGTGACAGACCGCGGAAATCACGAATTCGTGGCAATGCAACATTGACTAGTTTGCAAACAAAGTCGTACATCCTCTCTCCGCGTAGCGTCGTGGTCAAACCAACTGGTTGACCGATCCTCAGCTTGAAAGCGGAAACGGCTTTTGTTGACAGATTTGTCTTTGGCTTGAAACCAGTAATTCTGGCCAATTCCGAAGCAATGTGTGCGACAGCGCCCTTATCTTCCTTGTAGTCACCAATCCCTGTCGAGATGACAACTTTCAGAATCTTTGGCACCTCGAATGGATTACTGCACTTTAATTCCTTCATCAGTTCCGGGGCAATTTTGCTTGTGTAAATTTTGCTTAACTTTTCCATGGTGTGTTGATTCGCTCTAATTAACTATTTAACTGCCTCAAGGCTAGCTCCGCACTTTTTGCAGACGCGATTTTTACCTTTTTCGGTGATTTTGGCTGCAATTTTTGAAGGCTTACCGCATGATGGACAAAGGATCATCACATTTGACGCGCTGATCTTTTGATTAATCTCGATGATTCCACCCTGAGGGTTCTTTTGTGATGGTTTGACGTGCTTTTTTGCCAGTGCGACACCTTTGATGACTATTTTGTTATCGTCACCAAAGACGCGCTCGATCAAGCCAGTTTTGCCTTTGTCGCGGCCAGAAATTACCATTATGTTGTCATTTTTCTTCAATTTCATATTTAATCTTTCGTATTCCTTCGTATTTCGTGATTGATTTGGTTACTTAAAGAACCTCAGGCGCTAGGGAAATAATCTTCATATACCCGGCGCGCAATTCGCGAGGAATTGGTCCAAAGATACGTGTACCGCGTGGCTCTTTTGATTCAGGATCGATAATGACAGCAGCATTTTCACTGAAACGAATAGTCGAACCATCTTCACGTGAAATATCGTGGCGTGTCCGCACGATGACAGCCTTGACAATCTCTTTGCGCTTGACGGTACCACGAGGCAAAGCGTCTTTGACAGAAGCGGAGATGATATCTCCGACAAGTGCGTATCGACGAGATGATCTCCCCAAAATCGAGATGCATTCAATCTCTTTGGCGCCAGTGTTGTCAGCAATTTTTAATCTTGTACCTGCTTGTATCATAATATCTTCTCAACATCTACTTATTACAAATCCTTTACAAACATACAAATTTGGTTTTTTCTATTTGTATCTTTGTACTGATTTGCAATTTGTAGAATTATTTTTTTGCCTTTTTCTTCAAACTTTCAGCGTCACCGATAACTTTGAAAGCCTTACTTTTGGAGTATGGCTTGGTCTCCATAATGATGACCTGATCATCGATTTTGAATTTATTTTCACTATCTTCTGCTTTGAAGTTTTTACTGATGATAAACTTTTTCTTGTAAATACGGTGGGTTTTGACGGAATCAACACGTACTACGACAGTCTTGTCCATCTTGTCGGAAACGACGACTCCAATCTTGGTTTTGCCTTGTTCTGTCATAATTACTCCATTTCCTTTTGACTAAGAATTGTCAGAGCGCGTGCTAGATTCTTTCTGGTTTTTGAAATAACCGCAGAGTTGCTTAGCTTGCCAGCCTTGATTTTCAGAGTATTCATAGCTAATTCTTTTTTCATCTCCAAAATCAGGGCTTGCAACTGCTCAACTTTCATTTCACGATATTTTGTAATTTCTTCGACTGTTTTCATATGTGTGCCTACATATTACAAATCTTTTACAAATATACGAATGTGGAATTTTAATTTGTATATTTGTACGGATTTGTATTTTGTAGAATTATTCTTCTTCCTTGCTGATAAACTTCGTTTTGACTGGAATCTTGTATTCTGCCAGTCGCATCGCTTCTTTGGCGGTCGCATAATCGATACCATCCATCTCGAAAAGTATCAGGCCCGGACGAACTACGGCGACAAAGTGATCGACTGCACCTTTACCAGAACCCATCGGTACCTCGGCTGATGTCAGAGTGACAGGTTTGTTTGGGAAAATTCGAATCCAGATCTGGCCACCTTTTTTGACATAACGGGTCATGGCACGCCTAGCAGACTCGATAGAACGTGCAGAAACCCAACCAGCTGACATTGCCTTAATAGCGTATTTACCGAAAGCAAAATCGTTGCCACGCGAAGCAATACCGCGTCTTTTTCCGCGTTGCTGTTTTCTGTATTTCATTTTCTTCGGCATCAACATAGAAGCTCCCAAGCTCTACATATTACAAATCTGATTACAAATATACAAATGTGGAACCTTTTTTAATTTGTATGTTTGTATAGAATTTGTAATTTGTAGAATAATTTTTCTTTTTAATTGATCAGTTCATCAATTGTCATCAATTTTTCACCATTATAAATCCAAACCTTGATTCCAATAATTCCATATGTTGTTAGGGCAGTTATGTATGCATAATCAATCTTGCTTTTAAATGTGCCAAGTGGCACGGTACCAAAAGCGAGTTTTTCGCTTCGAGCAATATCAGCGCCGTTCAAACGACCGGAAATCTGGATTTTCATACCCTTAACTCCAGTGGTTTTGGCTTTTTCGATTGATTGTTTCATTGCGCGACGAAAAGGCATTCTCTTTTCAATCTGGTTTGCAATGTTTTGGCCGATGATTGCTGCATTACCGTCCGGTCTCTTGATCTCAATAATATTTATCTGTATCTTGTCCTTGACAAAAGTAGAAAGAAATTTCTTTAAATCATCTGAGCCTGCGCCGCCGCGACCAATGACAACACCGGGGCGACCGGAATAAATATCAATCGAGACCTTGTTGGCATCGCGCTTGATATCGATGTTTGATATTGAAGCATCTTTCAATTTGGTCAGAAGCGCTCGACGAATTTTCACATCTGAAATGAGATTATTCGTAAAATCGTGACGTCCGAACCACTTTGACTGCCAGTTTTCGTTGATTTTCAACCTAATCGATTTTGGATTGACTTTTTGTCCCATAATTTCCTTAATAATCAAGATACAAGAAACAATAACCAAAAGCTATTCTTGTGTCTGTTTATTCTCCTTGTTATTCTTGACAGTATTTTTGATGTTTGTTTCTTGGTTATTGGTGTTTTTTGATGTTTGTTTCTTGGTTATTGGTGTTTTTGCATCGCTAACTGGCGCTTCAGCTGATTCAAGAATCAGTGTGATGTGGCTTGCTCTTTTGGTGATTCGGCGCGACTGACCCTTGGACCAGGCAATGGCACGTTTCAAGCGAGGTGCCTCGTTACAGTAAACAGCCTTGATCATCAATTGCTCAGCGTCAATATGGTTCTCTTTGCCAGCAGCGATACCTGATTTTACTAAGTCGTGTAGGAAACCGGCAGCTTTGCGGTTTGTAAATTTCAGACTGTCACGAACCTTCTCGGCCGACTGTCCACGCATATTGTGCAAAACAGGCCGAACTTTTCGGGGTGAAATTCTGATATTTCGATTGTGAACTGTAATTTCCATATTTTTATAGCTTATCAGCCCTTCAGCTTATCAGCTTATCAGTTAGTCAGCTTTTCAGCTGATTAGCTGGCTGACTAGCTGACTAACTTATTTACTTGCTCCTTTTTCCTGTTCCTTGGCCATCTTACCACCATGTCGACGAAATTTTCTTGTCGGTGAAAATTCACCAAGCTTGTGTCCGACCATTTCCTCAACAACGAAAACGGGCGTGTGCTCTTTGCCGTTGTGGACACCAATTGTCAATCCAACCATCTCTGGGATTACTGTGCAAGAACGCGCCCAGGTTTTGATGACTTTTTTATCATTGTTCTTAACTGCTTTCTGAACTTTTATCAGCAGTTTTTCATCAATGAAAGGACCTTTTTTGAGTGATCGTGACATAAATAGTTTCCCAATCTCTACGTATTACAAATCTTTTACAAATATACAAATTTTATGACTTAAGTATTTGTATTTTTGTATGGATTTGTAATTTGTAGAATTACTTCTTCCTTCTACTTAAAACTAACTTACTCCCCGCCTTTTTTTTGTTCCTTGTTCGTGGACCAAGAGCCGGAGCACCCCAAGGTGTTTTTGGATATTTCAGACCGATAGAAGTGTGACCTTCACCACCACCATGTGGATGATCCACCGGATTCTTGGATTTACCCAGAACGGTTGGCTTGACACCCATGTGGCGTTTGCGACCTGCTTTTCCAATCAAGACCTTGCTATGGTCGATGTTTGAAACAACACCAACTGAAGCAAAACCTTCAGCAGAAACTTTACGTACTTCAGATGACATCAACCGAATTTGAACATAATCGCCGTCACGCCCTAGTAATGTAGCAAATGAACCAGCACTTCGGCAAATCTGTCCACCGCGTCCCGGTGTCATCTCGATATTGTGGATCTGAGTTGATGGTGGCATATTTTTCAGCTTCATTCTGTTGCCGGGTCGAACAGTTGTCTTTTCATCACATATGATGGTATCGTCTTTTTTCAAACCATCTGGAGCGATGATGTAGGCCAAGCCACTGTCTGCAAAATCGATCAAAGCGATGTCAGCGGTGCGGTTTGGATCGTATTCGATCGATTTGACCGTTCCCTTTTTGCCAAGACGCGAAACCAGAGAAAAATCAACTAGACGATATTTACGCTTGGCTCCGCCACCTTTATGATTGACCACAAGCTGACCGGCATGATTGCGACCAGAAGTTCTCTTCATTCCGACAGTCAACGACTTGGTCGCTTTGGTCTTGTCACCGGTAAATTTGAGATAACTCATTTTGCGGCGAGCGTTTGTGGTAGGTTTTACTCTTATTGTAGGCATTGATAGTTTCCGAATCTCTACATATTACAAATCTTTTACAAACATACAAATATTGATTTTTATTGATTATTTGTATCTTTGTACGGAATTTGTATTTTGTAGATTTATTAAATGACTTTTCTCGGCATCTCTTTTTTGCTACGGACAGTTACTTTTGTCTCGCTGACTTTTTCTTTTTCATTTTCTTTATTTTTTGTATCTTGTATCTTGTTTCTTGTCTCTTTCTTGTTCTTTTCATCCTTATCAACTTCAAATAAATCGATCTTAGAACCTTTCTTTAAGGTTAAAATCGCTTTCTTAAAGTCGGGACGTTTGCCAAGACCTTTGCGTGAACGCTTGACTTTGCCTTTCACTCTTACCATATTAACATCTAAAACCTCGACATTGAACAGCTCGGCAATTGTCTCAGCAACTTCTGCTTTGGTCGCACTTTTGTCGACGACAAAAGTAAACTTACTGTTTCCGGCAGCGGTAAAGCTTTTTTCTGATATCAGAGCACTTTTTATAAGACTGCTGTTCATGATTTATCTGAAAATATTTTAACAATTTGGTTGAACGATGTTTCTGATAAAACCAGGTTGTCTGACGACATCAAAGTAATAATGTTTAATTTTCCCGGCATGGAAAGATTGATACCGGCAATGTTTCGAAAAGATTTTTCGATATTTGTCTCATCAGCATTGAAAACAAGGCTAATCTTTCCGTCTGCTTTGATATTTTCCAAGATCTCGATAGCGTTTTTTGTTTTTGGCTCGGACATGTTTAAATCGTCAATAATAATCGCTTTTTTGTCCTGAAACAAATTATTCAGAGTCGAGATAATCACCGACCTTTTCAAGCTTTTATTGATTCGCAATTTAAAATTTTGACTGTTTGATGGTCCAAATGTGACTCCGCCACCAACCCAAAGTGGTGAACGAGTCGAACCATGTCGTGCTCGGCCTGTACCTTTTTGCTTCCATGGTTTTCTGCCACCGCCACTGACTTCGCTGCGGTCTTTGGAATTTGCAACCGGGTCGCGCAGAGCGGCACGAAGATAATTTACGTACTGAGTAACAGCAGCGTCAGAAACAGTGACCTCAAAAGCTTTTGGATACTCCAAATCTTTGACCTTTTCACCTTTTTGATTTAAAACTGCTATCTTCATAAAAGTTTCTCAAATCTCTACATATTTACAAATCTGTTACAAACATACAAATAGGGTAGAAATTAATTTGTATATTTGTATTTAATTTGTAATTTGTAGAATTATTGTTTGCTTACTACCCTAACGATCCCTTTGTTTGGTCCGGGAACTGCGCCGGAAATAAGTATTGTATCTTTGTTTATGTCAATAACCTTGAGGTTTTTAACTGTGATAGTTGTCGCACCCATGTGACCAGCCATCTTTTTTCCTTTGACGACACGTTGTGGCTGCTGTGCACCGATTGACCCTGGTTCACGAACATTATTACCACCATGAGAAGCAGGACCGCGGTGAAAACCGTGACGCTTGATAGTGCCGGCAAAACCTTTGCCCTTACTTTTGGCTGTAACCTCGACGATGTCGCCGGCTGCAAATTGGTCTGTCTTGACCTCTTCGCCTTTTTTGTAACCGCTGACATCATCGAGTCGAAATTCCATAATTCGCATCGGGTTTTTCTTTTCATCTAGTTGTTTGTGTGCGGAGACTTGGACTGATACATAACCATCCTTATCTTGTGTCTTGACCTGGCTGACAACGCATGGCAAAAAAGCAATCCGGGTAACCGGAATAACTTTACCATCAGCGTCAAAGACGCGTGTCATACCTAATTTTTGACCAAGGATAAACTTCATAGTTTCCGAATAACCACTAAATACAAAATGATACAAAAATACGAAATCAGTCACAATATTAAACACCGCCGTGGATCCTCTCCGCTGATCGGAGTGATATCTATGACCTGTTACTGAGCCATCTCAATTAACTTCAATAATGTAACCTAAATTGTGCGTAAAGTCAACCGCAACAGTTCATAAAGTTTGAAAGTTAGAAAGTTTGTAAAGTAGCGGAATTTCCTCGTTACTTTATGAACTTTATAAACTTTTTACTTTACAAACTGTGTGCTGTTTACATTTTGATTTCAATATCGACGCCGTGTGGCAGATCCAGACTCATGAGTGAATCTATGGTCTTGGGAGTCGGATTTAGAATGTCGATCAAGCGCTTGTGTGTCCGCATTTCGAACTGCTCGCGAGAGTCTTTGTGAACAAATGTCGGTTTCAAAACCGTAATTTTATTCTTGTCTGTAGGCAGTGGGATCGGACCAGCCACAGCGGCACCGGAGCGAATCGCTGTCTCGATAATTTGCTGAGCAGATTTATCGATGATGCGATGATCGTAAGCCTTCAAGCGGATTCTGATTTTTTGTTTAACAGCGTCAACCATAATAATGTTCTATTTGTAAGATTTGTAGCAATTTGTAATTTTGTAATCTACTTAATGATCTTTGTTACAACACCAGCACCAACAGTCTTTCCACCCTCACGAATAGCAAATTTCAAGCCTGCGTCCATGGCGATCGGCTGGATGAGTTTGACTTTGATCTGGGCGTTGTCGCCAGGCATGATCATCTCACCTTCAAACTCGATCTCACCGGTAACGTCAGTGGTTCGGATATAAAACTGTGGTTTGTAGCCTTTGAAAAATGGTGTGTGTCGGCCACCTTCCTCTTTGTTCAAGACATAAAGTTCGGCTTCAAATTCTGTGTGAGGAGTGATACTACCAGGTTTACATAGGATCTGGCCACGCTCAATGTCTGTGCGCTCGATACCGCGTAGGAGAAGACCAACATTGTCACCAGCTTGACCTTGATCAAGCATTTTCTTGAACATCTCAACACCAGTAACGACGGTGGTGCGAGTCTTGCGAATGCCTACAATTTCGACTGTGTCGTTTACTTTGATAATACCTTGATCGATTCTACCAGTTGCGACAGTGCCGCGACCTTTGATCGAAAAAACGTCTTCAATGGCCATTAAAAATGGCTTGTCAACTTCACGTTTTGGTTCTGGAATTGCTTCATCAACTGCATCCATCAATTCGTCGATAGACTTGGTCCATTTTTCGTCACCCTCAAGAGCTTTGAGAGCTGAACCACGAATAATCTTGGCATTGTCGCCATCGTATTTGTATTTGGCTAGAAGTTCGCGAACTTCCATTTCAACCAAATCAATCAACTCTGGATCATCAACCATGTCACACTTGTTTAGATATACGACGATAGCTGGGACGCCAATCTGGTGAGCAAGAAGAATGTGCTCGCGAGTCTGAGGCATAGGACCATCAGTAGCGGCAACAACAAGAATAGCGCCGTCCATCTGAGCGGCACCGGTAATCATGTTTTTGACGTAGTCAGCGTGACCGGGACAGTCGACGTGAGCGTAGTGACGCTTCGCTGTCTCGTACTCTTGGTGAGATGTAGCAATAGTAATACCACGCTCTTTTTCTTCGGGAGCGTTGTCAATATCGTCAAATTTTTTAGCAACGGCCATGCCTTTTTTTGCCAAGACACTTGTGATCGCAGCTGTCAAAGTGGTCTTACCATGGTCAACGTGACCAATGGTACCGATGTTTACATGCGGCTTACTTCTTTCAAATTTGTCTGCCATTTAAACTCCTTTTGTTCGTATTAGGTATTAGCTCGTGTTCGTATTAGGTATAAGGTATTGCGTATAAGGGGTTCGATCCTCCCTGATACGTAATACGATATACGTTATACGGCTGTTTTACGGACGCAATACGTTATACGACTATAATTAAATATTGTTTTACTTCAAAACTATAACAAATTTTTAGCTTAAATACAAGTCTGATCGGATTTACTTTGCTCTTTTTTCAATAATTTCTTGCGTTACGTTTCGTGGTACTTCGGCATAATGGGCAAATTCCATCGATGCAGCGGCTCGGCCCTGCGACATTGAGCGAAGAGATGTGGTGTAGCCAAACATTGATCCAAGCGGGACAAAAGCACTGATATGTTTGATGCCACCGGGACGATCTTCCATAACATTGATAGTGCCACGTTTTGAATTCAAATCACCGATAACGTCACCCATAAAGTCATCTGGTGTCGTCACCTCGACTTTCATAATTGGCTCGAGAATAACCGGATCAGCTTTTTTGAATCCATCCTGAAACGCCATCGAAGCTGCAATTTTGAAGGCAACCTCTGATGAATCAACTTCATGGTACGAACCGTCATAGACCTCAGCGGTCAGGTCAACAACCGGGTATCCAGCGATAACGCCACGAGACATTGCTTCTTTGATGCCTTCTTCGATCGGTTTGATATATTCACGAGGAATAGAGCCACCAACAATCGAATTGACAAAGACAAAGCCTTCGCCTGGTTCATTTGGTTTGATCCGTAGCCAACAATGACCGTACTGACCACGACCACCGGTCTGACGAATATATTTACCTTCAGATGTAACTTCCTTCTTGACAGTTTCGCGATATGCAACCTGCGGCGCACCGACATTGGCCTCAACTTTGAATTCACGCTTCATCCGGTCGACGATGATTTCGAGATGAAGCTCGCCCATACCAGCGATAATGGTCTGGCTTGTTTCCTCGTCGGAGCGAACACGAAAAGTTGGGTCTTCCTCAGCCAATCGCTGCAAAGCAATACCCATTTTTTCCTGATCAGCCTTAGTTTTTGGCTCGATAGCAATATCAATAACGGGCTCTGGGAAAACAATTTTTTCCAAAATAACAGGCTTTGCGGGATCACAGAGTGTGTCACCGGTTGTCGTGTTTGACAAACCGACTGCGGCGGCGATTTCGCCAGCGTAAACTTCGTCGACTTCCTCGCGATGATTGGCGTGAAGTCTGACGATGCGGCCGATTCTTTCTTTCTCGTCTGCAGTAGAATTGTAAATATAAGAACCTTTTTTGATCGTGCCACGATAGACGCGAAAGAAGATGAGTTTACCGACAAAAGGGTCAGTCGCAACCTTAAAGGCCAGGGCGGCAAATGGTTCGTCGTCCAGCGGCTTGACTGAAATTTCCTCGTCGGTTTTCGGGTCATGGCCAGTCGCTGGTTCGATATCAAGTGGAGATGGGAGATACGCAACAATAGCATCAAGGAGCGCAGAGACGATAATCCCACGACCGTCACCACCTAAAACTGGGTAAAATTTGCTCGAAAGACAGGCTTTTCGAACGAGTGTTTTTAACTCGTCATTACTGATCTCATCGCCATTCAGATATTTTTCCATCAAAACATCGTCATATTCGGCAACCATCTCGATCAGTTTCTCACGCCATTCTTTGGCCTTGTCAAGCATGTCAGCTGGAATCTCGCCTTCGACTAGCTGTTTATCTTTGTAATCTGAGTAAGTATAAGCCTTCATCGCAACGAGATCGACAACACCGTTGATCGATTGCTCGACACCGATTGGGATCTGAATCGGTGCTGCATTTTTGCTCAGTCGCTGGTGGATAGAATCGATCGAACGATAAAAATCACCACCGGTCTGATTGATTTTATTGACAAAGCACATTCGAGGAACCTGATAGTTGTCGGCTTGACGCCAGACAGTTTCTGATTGTGGCTCGACACCCATCTTGCCATCAAAAATGACGACGGCGCCGTCAAGAACACGCAAAGACCGCTCCACTTCGACAGTAAAGTCGACATGACCGGGAGTGTCAATGATGTTGATACGATGCTCTTTCCAGAAACAGGTCGTCGCCGCGGAAGTGATCGTAATCCCCCGCTCCTGCTCCTGCTCCATCCAGTCCATCGTCGCTTCACCCTCGTGAACTTCACCGATTTTGTGAACACGACCGGAGGTATATAGGATACCTTCGGTTACTGTCGTTTTGCCGGCGTCAATGTGAGCGATTGTGCCGATGTTTCGAACATTTTCCAGTGCGTAATCTCGAGCCATACATCCTCTCTTAGCCCTCCCATTTTCAAGCGTCCCTCCCCTGCCTGAGGGGAGGCTAGGTGGGGTGGGAGCAGGGAGGTTGGGTGGGGTTTATTGTCCAACCAATCTAATTCAATTTTCAAAAATAAAAACGCCCCTCACGTGACTCGATTATAATAACACATTAATTCCCCCCTGCGCAAGTGGAGGAAATCGCTAGCACCGGTGCGAGGTTGACAATATGTGCCGGCCCTGCATCTCTCACCAAAATATTTATCTAAATTATGCGAACGAGAAATCGTTCTTTTTTGTTGTCTAAAAATTGAAATTATTTGATTTGTCGCGCTATAATACTTTTATCGTCGCAAAGAAGGAGAAGGGCTTGTCACAGATCCTTGGTCATTATCTTCAGGCGGGAATTCGGGGCAATCCGCAAGTTTTCAGAACTTACGTTTTGCTCGTCAACGGTTGCTGGTTTTCTCATCTGGGAAGACCAAATTCCGATGACGGACCACTGCTCGCCCATGGTGGCGAAAATGGTAATGGCACCGGAGGCATCAGTTTTGCTGAGTTCTGCCACGGACGAGATTGTCTGGTCGCAAAACTGGACGATCACCTAACCGAGCTCTGTGCTCAGTGGCACAAAAGTCGTGTCAAAGCCGGATTTAGCGATCCGTCAGACGGTTTGGTCCAAAATCCAAACAGTACCCCAAGACCATGTGGTGGCAATTAATCAGAGCCGGGTAATTTCCGCTAAATTGTCACCACCACACCCGATATTTAATTATGTAAATATATTGATTGTCTAAATTAACTGCAAAATCATTGTTTTTGATACTTTTAGTGTTGACAATTTCGTTTAGCTAGTCTAGAATTAAACCTTCGTTATAACGATTCGACCGGGCTGATGCCATAATTTAATCGATTTTATTGGCCGAAGCTAACAGAACAACTGGATAAAACAATTTAGTTTTTTCCCAAAAAAGGAACGAGAAATTCCACCTAATCAGAAACGGTTACGCGGGTCAGTTCGTTCTTTTTTTGTTGTACGAGTATTGGCACATCATGCGTAATATTTAATCGCGCTAACATAGTGACAATCCACAGCGTAAAGACTGTAAAACTGTAAAAATGGGTAGATTAAGACCAGTAAATTATATTGTAAATTTTGTGTTCAATACCCCAAATCACAACGGCCGTTGTGATTTGGGGTATTGAGACATAAATTAATTAACATAATGTTGTTGAATAAAAATGGGGAAATAAAGGGTATACCTAGTCAAATGGAACAACCCTCATTGTTTTTTGTAAGTATGAGTCTGGAGAATCAAACATTTCAGGAT
>PEZW01000019.1 GCA_002773985.1 Candidatus Berkelbacteria bacterium CG10_big_fil_rev_8_21_14_0_10_43_13 | reverse complement strand
GAGAGAGGGCTATTTTGAGCGTGATCTACTGCACTTTTAATTTGGAGCTAACATACAAACAAAAATGCTTGACATAAGTATTTTTTTGTTGTATAAGAACAATGTCGCTTGTGTACAAGTGGCAAGGAGAATGATCATGCGAACGGAGCACCAGCTCCAGTTTGCGCCACAAAGGTATCTCAACTCTATCGTCGATCAGACGAAGAGAGCCGGATACCAGTTTGTGGCTCTCGTCACCGTCAGCACAGATGACGTGGCGCACTACGTTCCCGCCATGGCAGCTCAGAGTTCGAACCTGTTCTTCCGAGTACCCGAGCGGGCAGTCCTTGTCCAGGCCGAGCTTCATGAGTATATCGAGGACTTTTCTCGAGCAGATCATGAACCGGTCGACCAGAACGACTTCGGCTATCGTCATGCCTGGCGACTGACACTCTACTGGGAGTGCGGCGAGGTCGGCTATCAACGCTGGCTCGACCACTGGGAAGACGAACATCCCAACGCTTCCTTCGCGGAAATGTCGACGGATGTCACCGTGATGGTGCCGGACGGCTTTCACTACGTTGGGTCATGGGGAGGAGACCACTACGACGAAGATGCAAGCTGCTTCTTCAGGCCTGGTCGCCGTACCGGTCCGGAGACAATCGTCGAAGCGATTCAGGTGCTAACCTCGGTGCCACAACTCGCCGCCGACGATGTCTTCAAAGAGCTACTGGTAACGGGTTTCGCGCCCAGCGACATCTTCCCTGGGTGTGAACCCGTCTTCACCTCCCGCTTTCCGTGGAGGCGACTGCGTCAATTCGCGCGGCACATCCACGGTCTCCCGTTCAAGCCAAGCACGTGTTAGCTCCTGTCCCCGACCCGACTCGCTCGGCCAGCCCCAAAAAGGCTGGCCGCTCTGTTTTGGGTTTTGACCATCTGATTTGCTTTACTCATTCATAATCTGCGAACTGATAAATCATCAGCTCTTGACAAAATGTAAAGTATACTTTACATTTTTATTGTAATATACTAGAATGTAATTAAATACAAATATTAAATTTTAGGAGAACAATGTCTAAAATCATTGGAATCGACCTCGGTACCACCAATTCGGCTGTCGCCGTCATGGAGGGTGGCGAGGCAAAAATTATCACTTCGAGCGAGGGTGGCAGAACTGTGCCATCGATCGTTGCGGAAACCAAAAAAGGCGATCGTATCGTCGGTCAGCTGGCAAAACGCCAAGCTGTCACCAATTCGGAAAATACAATTTTTTCCGTCAAGCGTTTTATCGGCCGAAAATTTGACGACGCTGAGGCTCAAGCAGATCTAAAGAAAATGCCTTACAGCAGTAAAAAAGCCGCTGACGGCTCAATTCGCGTTGTGATGAACGGCTCGTCTCGCCAAGGCGAAGCCGTGGCGGACAAAGAATACAGCCCGCAGGAAATTTCTTCATTTATTTTGCAAAAACTAAAGACTGATGCAGAAACCTATCTCGGCGGCGAAGTGACTGAGGCAGTCATCACTGTGCCAGCTTATTTCAACGACTCTCAGCGCCAGGCGACCAAGGATGCCGGCAAAATTGCCGGGCTTGACGTCAAGAGAATTATCAACGAACCGACCGCAGCTGCCTTGGCTTATGGTCTCGATAAAAAGAAAAGTGAAAAAATTGCTGTCTATGACCTTGGTGGCGGTACTTTTGACATTACGATACTTGAGCTTGGCGACGGTGTTTTCGAAGTCAAAGCGACAAATGGTGACACCCACCTCGGTGGTGACGATTTTGATGCTAAATTGATGGACTACATCATCGACGAATTCAAGAAAGATCAGGGCGTCGATCTACATAGCGACAAGGCCGCTATCCAGCGTGTCAAAGAAGCGGCAGAGAAAGCAAAAATTGAACTTTCAAGCTCTACAGAAACAGAAATCAACCTACCATTTATCACTGCTGATGCTTCTGGGCCAAAACACCTGACGCTGACATTGTCTCGATCAAAAATGGAAAACCTTATCGGTGACCTGATCGACAAGACGATGAAGCCATGTGAAACAGTTCTCAAAGACGCCAAATATACGATCAAAGATATCGACGAAGTTATTCTCGTCGGTGGTATGACCAGGATGCCGGCTGTCCGAGAAGCAGTTAAGAAATTCTGGGGCAAAGAGCCAAACCACTCTGTCAATCCGGATGAGGCCGTTGCTATCGGTGCAGGAATTCAGGGTGGTGTTCTCGGCGGTGAGGTCAAGGATTTACTTTTACTCGATGTCACTCCCCTTTCACTTGGAATCGAAACTCTCGGCGGTGTCACAACCAAACTGATCGAGCGTAATACGACAATTCCAGCCGCCAAATCGGAAACTTTTTCGACTGCCGCTGATAATCAAACTTCTGTTGAAATTCATGTCTTACAAGGTGAACGCGAATTTGCGGCCGACAACAAAACGCTAGGTCGCTTTATTCTCGATGGCATTCCACCGGCGCCACGTGGCATTCCGCAGGTCGAGGTTACCTTTGACATTGATGCCAACGGCATCGTCAATGTGACCGCCAAAGACAAAGCGACCAACAAGGAACAAAAGATTACTATCACCGCGTCATCTGGTTTGTCCGAAGAAGAAATTGACCGGATGAAAAAAGAGGCCGAGGATCACGCTGATGAAGACAAAAAAAAGAAAGAACTGATCGACGCCCGCAATATGGCCGACAGCCTCGTCTACACGGCCGAGAAAACTCTGAAAGATGCTGGCGACAAAGCTGATTCCAATATGAAATCAGACATCGAGGAAAAGATCAAAGCAGTACGCGAGGTCAAAGACGGCGATAATCTCGAAGAGATCAAAACTCAGACTGAGGGGCTTAGCAATTCACTCCAGGAGCTGGGCAAAAAAATGTATGAAACGGCTGCGTCAGAGACAAAACAAACCGAACCGGATGCCAAGGAAGAAAAGGATGCCGAGCCAACAGAAGAAAAACCAAAAGAAGAACCAAAGGAAGAAAAAAGTAAAAAATAATTTCGCATCTTTGATTGCAACGATTCTCCAACTGGGGTAAAATAAATGAAGAGTTGGGGATGTTTCTCCCCAAAGAGAAGTGTCCCCAATTCACGTTAAAGTTTGAGTTTAGAATTTCCCCGCGAGGGATGGAGGGTTCCCGAGTCATCGGGATAAAACAATGGAACCAGATCGTAGACGAATAATTTATATCGTCGTTGCTGTCATAGTCGTCTTTGCTCTTGGCTGGTCTTATTTTTCGAGCAAGAAAGCAAAGCAAAGCGACACGACAACGACAACAAAGCCGACAGTAATTTCCAATCTGACAAATCTTGATCCGACCGATTTTGATCAAGCTGTCAAAGATGAATATGCCCTTGCAGTCTCAAAAGCAGCTGAGATTAGCCCTGATTATAAAATTGCTCAGATAGAAGTCAATGTTGGCGAAGATCTTCAAGTTGACTCGATCAATACCAGATATATTTTCGCTTCGCCAAACGATCCAGCAAACAATTGGATGGTCACGGTTGCCGCGACAACCCAAAACTACATTCGCGCGCTGATACCCAAGGATGATTATGCCGGTAATATTTCTCCGTTTGATACTGCCGGCTGGAAATATAATTACGTTACCGCCTTGCAATTAGCCGAGAAGGCGGGCGGGCTTGACTGGCGCGACTCAAATACTTTGTCTGGAATTAGTTTGACTTTGAAAACTTCTGACACCAACAGTATCCTGACCTGGACTGTCCAATACACCAGACAAGACGGCTCAAGTAAAATAATCATTCTTGACGCGACATCAGGTAAAGTGATAGAGTGAACAAACTAAATTTCTAATTGTTCTAATTGACCTAATTATTCTAAACAAATTTCAATGTCCAAATCCCAATTTATTTAAGTTTGGGTTATTGATATTTGGGATTTGTTTAGGTTAATTAGACCTGCCTGCCGGCAGGCAGGAATTAGATTAATTAGGTTAATTTTTATAGTGGCCAAAGATTTTTATAACATACTCGGTGTGTCCAAGACGGCGACAGCTGACGAGATCAAGTCTGCTTACCGCAAATTGGCACTACAGCATCATCCTGATCGCGGTGGCGGCAAAGAGGCTGAAACGAAATTTAAGGAAGCCAACGAGGCCTACCAGATTTTGTCTAACCCACAAAAGAGATCTCAATACGACCAGTTCGGCGAGGCAGCTTTCCGAGGTGGTGGTGGAGGTGGACAGGGTTTTGACGGCTTCTCCGGTTTTGGTGGTGATGATTTTTCCGCCAACGGCGGACCAGCCTCTGGCTGGGATTTTTCTGGTTTTGGTGGTTTTGGTGACATCTTTGGCGATCTCTTTAGTCAGAGTTTTGCCCAAGTTTCTGCCGAGCTTCAGATCTCACCAGCTCAAGCGGTTCTCGGTGATAAGATCAAGATAGAAGTTGATGGACAGAGAGTCGAATTTGAAATTCCTGCTGGCACCCAATCCGGCACTTCGTACCGCTTTCGTGGTAAAGGCAAACAAATGCGCAACGGTACTCACGGCGACCTGACACTGACTTTGAAAATCGTTATGCCGAAAAAGCTGTCAAAGGAACAACAAGATCTCTGGAAAAAAATTAAGGACCTTGAGCAAAAAAAGAATCATTGGTGGCAATAGAGCGGACTAAGAACTGATAACTAAAAAAGCTGAAGAAATTCACACTTAATAAACAAGGCACAATGCCTTGTTTTTTAAGTTACAAGTAGAAATCTTATATAGGTATTAGATAGGAATATGTTCCACACCACAAGAGTCGATCTACAAAAGTAGAAATCTTATATAGGTATTAGATTCGCAATAACAACAAGAAAACATTTATTATCTACAAAAGTAGAAATCTTATATAGGTATTAGATATATCAAATTAAGTGTATGAGAATGATGATCTACAAAAGTAGAAATCTTATATAGG
>PEZW01000015.1 GCA_002773985.1 Candidatus Berkelbacteria bacterium CG10_big_fil_rev_8_21_14_0_10_43_13 | reverse complement strand
AGTGACTATATCAAGCGCCAAGAGGTTGATACCTACCGCAAGCAGACCCGAGGTGGCGTCGGCATCGTCGGGATGACGACGAAGGAAGAGGACATTGTTGATTATCTGGTCTGTGCTCGAACACACGACGACATTTTCTTTTTTACCAATAAAGGTCGGGTATTTAAGAGTAAAGTTTATGAACTGCCGGCGACCTCTCGACAATCAAAAGGTACTCCTGTGGTCAATATTATCCAGATTGGACAGGGAGAAAAAGTCACTTCGATCCTGACCTCGCCAAAAGGTGGTCACGGCGACAAATATTTCGTCATGGGTACAGCTCTGGGGCAGATTAAGAAAACTGAGATTGCAAAATACGACAACATCCGCAAGACGGGAATTGTAGCTATGGGACTCAAGCCGCAGGATGAATTGAAGTGGGTCAAAACCTCAAAGGGCAGTGATGTCATTGTCGGAGTGTCAGAAAAAGGCCTGGCGATTTGTTACAAGGAGAGCGAAGCTAGACCGATGGGGCGAAGTGCTTCCGGTGTGACAGGAATGAAACTTCGTAGCGGCGACAAAGTTATGGTCATGGATGTTGTTTCTGGTGATCGCTGGCCAGACGAGTCTAAAAAGAAAATCGGGGCTGAACCAGATATGCTAATAGTTCTTGAAAACGGTTTTGGTAAACGGACGATGATTCATCATTTTCATCTGCAAAAGCGGGCTGGTATGGGTATTCGTGCTGCAAATTGTACAGCTAAGACAGGCAATATTATCGGCATGCGCATCACTTACTCTGACCTTGGTGATGTCGTGCTTGCTTCTCGAAAAGGTCAATTTATCCGTATGGAACTGGCCAAAATAAAACGACTTGGTCGTGACACTCAGGGTGTCACTCTGATGCGCCTTCGCGAGGGAGACAAAGTTTCCTCGGTTGCCCTGATTTTGCCAGAAGAAAAAAACGATGATGAAAAAATTCCGCTTGATTTGTCACCAGCCGACGATGTGCCGTCCACGAAGGAACCAAAATCATTGGAAAAAAAAGTCAAGCCAAAAAAAGAAAAGCTGACAAGTGAGAAAAAACCAATTGCAATCCCTGAGATACAGCCAGACAAGAATGAAGGGCTAAAGATTGCAATTCACAGCTATAAAGAATCTCCAAAACCTGCAGAACCAAAAAAAGCTGAGCCGGTTAAAGAATATAAGGCAGGAGATTCCAAGCCGATCAATGTTCAGCCAGGAAAATCAGGCTTGAGTGTGAAATTTTATGACAAAAAAGTTGTCATCGATAAAGATCATAAAAAGTATGATACACCAGACTCTGCTTCTGCAAAAAAGAACTCAGATGCCAACTACTGGGGGAAAAAGTAATTGAATATCTGTTTAAGACACAAACTCGTCCCCCTTGGGTGATTCTGTGGACTAGTCTCATATTTTGTGGTAAGGTAAATCAAGAATATTAACCTGAATATTTTTTATATGGAAGAAACAGTTAAAAAAATACAAATACCAGAAGTTATCACAGTTAAGGACTTTGCTGAGCGGGCAAATTTGTCCATCTCTGCTGTCATCTCTGACCTGATCAAAAATGGTGTCATGGCTTCGATCAACGAAACTATTGATTTTGGCACTGCTGAAATTATTGCTGACGACCTCGGTCTTGAAATTGAACCAGAGATAGAGACAGAATCAATCAAAACATCAACTAAAGCACAAAAAAAAGCGGTGGCAGGTAAGAACTTAGTTCACAGGCCGCCGGTTGTGACTGTCATGGGTCATGTCGACCATGGCAAAACTACTTTACTTGACCGTATTCGAGAGACTTCAGTCGCCTCTGGAGAATCTGGTGGCATCACTCAACACATTTCTGCATACCAGATAACACTTGCCGAGACCAAGAGTAAAGAGCTTAAAAACAAAACCATCACCTTCATCGACACACCAGGCCACGCAGCTTTCTCTACGATGCGTGAACATGGCACTGCTATTACTGATATTGTAGTTCTGATCATCGCTACTGACGACGGAGTTATGCCCCAGACTATTGAGGTCATCAAGCAAGCACAGGGCAACAATGTTCCCTTGATTGTCGCATTAAATAAAACCGATTTGCCCGACTCTGACGTTACTAAAGTAAAGCAGCAATTAGCCGAATACGATCTCGTGCCTGAAGACTGGGGTGGCAAAACCATAATGGTGGAAATTTCTGCCAAAACAGGCAAGGGAGTCGACTCGCTTCTCGAGATGATCTTACTGCAAGCGGAAGTCATGGATCTAAAAGCAGATTCCGATGAAAAAGCTGTAGGTATTGTCATCGAATCTCATATGGAAAAAGGAGCTGGTCCGATGGTAACTTTGCTTGTGGAAAACGGCACGCTCCATCGAGGAGAGCCGATCGCAATTGGCTCAGCATATGGAAAAGCTAGGATATTAGAAAATTATCTCGCAAAGACAATAGAGCAAGCTGGTCCAAGCACACCAGTGAGAATCGCAGGGTTAAAGTCGCTACCGGAATTTGGAGCCAGACTCTTAGCATTTTCTAGCGAAAAAGAAGCCAGAGAAAGTGCTTTGCTTGAAAACAAAGGTTATTCATCAATGAAAATCGCAACTGCAAAGCGGATTACCAGTGAAGATGATGACACTGATTCAGAAAAAAAGGAGCTAAACCTTATCATCAAAGCTGATGTTGCCGGTTCACTCGAAGCAATTCGCAAATCTTTGCTTGAGGTCAAGGCCATAGACTATGGCATGAAAATTGTGGCTGAGGGTGTCGGTGTGGTTTCTGACTCTGATGTCACTCTAGCCCAGTCGACAGGAGCGATCATCCTTGGTTTTCGAACAACCATCGCTGGTGCAGCCAAACATTTGGCAGAAAAAGAGGGGATTACGGCTAAATTCTTCCAGGTTATTTATGAACTAATAGACTTTGCTAAGGAAGAACTTGCCAATACTTTGCCTCCTGAAATAATCGAGAAAGAACTTGGACATGGAAAAGTTTTGGCGATATTCAGAGACGACAAAAAAGGTTTTGTTGCTGGTGGTAGTGTCGACAGTGGCAAATTAACTGTTGGAGATGAAATTAAATTTTTACAAAAAAACGATGAAATTAGCCGGACAACGATAGTCTCTCTGCGACGTGAAAAAAACGAGGTCAAGGAATCAGAATCTGGCACAGAATGTGGTTTTTCTTTGCCGGCCGGTGCCGTCGTCGCTGTAAATGACGCCTTTGTTGCTTTCAAAACAATTCACAAAAAACGCACAATTAAATAGATGACGTTTGAGAAAATTTTGAGCGAAAGACTCGAGAATTGAGAATTGAGCACTATTATCTCTGACAAATCGCGCGAAATATGAAGTGAAATAAAAAAAATGTCGCGCAAATAATAAAAAAATAACCAATCAAATTACAACGGCCGTTGTGATTTGATTGGTTGTTTTTGTTATGAATCAATGATTAAACCGATGATTTTCAGTAACTTATCAGATATTTACGTTACACTTAGCGCTACACTACACTAGATATTTGATTCGATAAATTACAAAAAAAGCACAATAGATCCCCGCCAGTTCGTCGGTTCCCCTCCACCTTCGTGCTGGCGGGGTTTTGCGTTGGTAAAAATAACTGAGTTGTACCATCGTTTACTCCTTGTATTTAGCGAAATAATCTGGTAGTTTGGTGCTGGCTCAATAGGGCTCAATAGGGAGCCCCTGATACCATAGCTGATTGGCTTGTGCCATAGGCGATTGGAGAGTGTCATGAGTACCGACAGATTTGCTGACGGTGTGGTCGCGCTTGGAGAAAGATGCGTCGTGGTGTTAGGAATCAGAAATGGCTCCACGACCAGTCTGATCCTGTTCACTTCGGGTCGCGATGAAAGGAATGGGGTTTGTTCAATCGCGGCTCAAGCGTCTTTTGACAGAGACGTTCTCGCGAGGTTCAAGTTGAACCTCGCCCCTGACCATGCGTATGCTTGCATTGCAGACGCCGTTTCCGATGATGTGCGTCAACACCGGAATAGCGTGGCTCTCTGTCCCAAGCCGATGATGCTTTATGCGACTGAGAGGGAGTTGTTTGACGTCTGTCTCCAGCCGGATAGATGCTTCACCCGGCTCGACCTGATCATGATGAGTAGTCAGATGCTCGGAGCGATCAGTCAGACGCCGCCAAAGCGCCAAGATTGGAATGAGCAGACACACAAGAGATTCGCCAACCTACACCGCCTCCTTATGACGAGGACGCAGGTAGCAATCAGGAAGTGGATGGGGGAGATGAGCCAACCCCTCAGCCCCATCATCACCTCATAGTAGCGTCCCACCTCGCCGTACCCCTCGAGCACTTGTGCTCGAGTGGTGGTTGACTTTTATCGCCGCTTCTGTTAAGATAAGACAAAGTTTCAGAACTCGTGTAGGAAGTTTGTAAGTTTGTTTTTGAACCAAGACAAATCGACCCGAGATAATGAAATTAGGTCGATTTTTTTAGTTTAAGAAGAAAAAGGAATCAAAATGGAAGAGCAGAAAAACAAACTCTTTGTCAGTAACTTGCCTTACTCCGTCGATGACAACGCTTTACTTGAAATGTTTTCAGGTATTGAAGGTGTCACAGTCGTTGAAGCCAAAGTTATCCTCGACAAGTTCAACAACAACCGATCAAAAGGTTTCGGTTTTGTCACTTGTGAGACTGACGAGATGGCTGAAATTGCCATCAAAGAGATGAACGGCAAAGAAATCGATGGTCGTCAGATCTTCGTCAACGTTGCTAGACCACAAGTCAAACGCGATAACTTTAGTCGCGATCGTTTCTAAGAAGTTCTAATACTTTTTACAAAAACCCGTCAGAGATGGCGGGTTTTTGGTTTTTTGTCGACTTTGTTTTGAAATCTTGATAATTGATACGCGTTACGTGTAATTATTGTTCGAAGCTGAAA
>PEZW01000021.1:2951-37519 GCA_002773985.1 Candidatus Berkelbacteria bacterium CG10_big_fil_rev_8_21_14_0_10_43_13 | reverse complement strand
AATACAATTCCTTGTAGATAAATGATTGATTATTGGCTCTAGAATAGCACAAACTGGTACTTTTAGCACCCAGATTTTGATATTAAGCCACAAAAACAGGACATTTCTAAAAAGTTCAAACCGGACATTTCTATTAAGTATTGACAAAAAATATCCTTAATTTCTAATTTGAAGCTTAATACATAAATTAATAAATTCTACATAATACAGGTCTGTTCTAAACAAAAAATAGCTCGTCAGGAGCTACTTTTTTAATGGCGGAGCATAGTGGAGGAAATCAGAACTTTTTGCTCCAGAAAGATAATATAAAGGATGGGGATTATAGAATGATTTTTGTTATGCTAGTTTGAGAAATTTTTTGATTTCCTTAATCTCTGATTCCAACCGGTTGACGTGATTGATGGTAAAAAATCTTTCCTGGTCGAGACGGGCAAGTGTTGACGAATGATTTTCTAGCGTATCTTTGATCCAAACATTATCTTTTTCAAGATTATCAAATCTTTTCCCAAACCGTTCGTTCTGATCAGCAAAACCATTCGCCACAGAGACAGCCAGATTCTCAATTTTATTATCAAATCTTTTCTCCTGATCAGTAAAACCTTTGACCATCTGTGCGGTCAGGTTTTCAATTTTATTATCAAATCTTTTCTCCTGATCAGCAAACCCCTTAACCATCTGTGTGGTCAGGTTTTTCACAATTTTTTCAATTTTTGTTTCGCTTTGCATAGGTTCAATGATACAGCTACCAACCGGATGATGTCAAATTTAGCCGTAAACAACAAAAAAATATCTCGTCAAGAGCTATTTTTTAATGGCGGGGCAGTGTGGTCTAGAACCTTTAATGAAGCTTCCCGTGGCCGAGCCGTCGGGGTGTCAGCATTATTTAATTTGCTTCAATCCCTCCGTAGCCAGATCCACTTCGCCATTCATCCCGCTGTCTTGCCACTGGGTTTTCTGGCGAAGGGGGATAAAATTATTGCCGTGAAACCAATTAAGCACATACAAAGTTTTGTGCTTTTGAGACATTTTAATCTCTCAGTTTGTAGTAGGTCGCTTTGCCTTTGCCGAGCCGTTTGATTAAATCAAGCTCAATGAGTTTATTAAAATCCTTGTTTCTGGTCGGTTTAGCCCGATCGGTTAGTTTGGTGTAGTCACGATCGGCAATAAAGCCGTTTTTCTTAATAAAATCAAGAATTTTTTGGTGATATGGCTTTAAGGTTGTCTCAGGAGAGATGGTTTCAGTGTTTAGGATTTTACTGACTCGCATAAACTCATCAATTATTCCGTCGGTGAAATATTCTAACCATGTTGTAAAATCAATTTGATCTTTCAGATCGTAGTAATTGCCACAAATTCCGACATTCTCAAAATATTTACTAACATTTTGATTGTAGTAGTTCTCAAAGCTGAAAAGATTGAAAGTGTTGAGCCCCATATTAGCGAGAAGAACTTTTGTTATTAATCTTGCGGTTCGGCCATTTCCATCAATGAATGGGTGGATGATTACAAATTGTTTGTGAAAAAGACCAGCCAGGATTAGTGGATCAATGCTGTTTTTGTTAGTCGTAATATATTTAATCAAATCATCAAGAAGATTCTTAACATCTTTGTGATCCGGTGGCAGATAGATCGCTTTTCTGGCTATCGGATCATTAACGAAGACTGGTTGCTGACGAATTTTGCCGGAATTAAAGTCGTTTATTAATTCGTTGGTAACAATCTTTTGAGTTTTTAGTATTAAATCAAGATTGAATTTGGTTGCGTTATTCCGAATATCTGCGTCTAATATTTCTAACGCTTGGTTGTAATTAATAATTTCTTTTTCGCTGTCTCGCAAGTTTTCTGGTCTGTTTTTAATGATTTTTTTAACTTCAGTCAAAGGCAACGGATTGCCCTCAATACTGGTCGAGGAATGCGAGGAAACCTCTCTGGCGGTTTTTTCCAGTTTAACTAAGGTCAATTTCGAAAAGTGCCGATTGTTTAGATCAGCAACAATAACACCAATTCTTTTGATGTTTTGTAAGAGTTTCGAGGTGATATTATATTTTGGCTCGAACATTATAGCCTCCTTGTTTATATACTAATTGTAGTCGAATGGTAGACGATTGTCAATATACTTAATTTAAATTTCAGTCCGAAATTTTACATTACATTGAAAGTTTTATGTCCGGTCTGCCATACAACAAAAAAATAGCTCTTAACGAGCTACTTTTTCAAGTGAAGTCGACAATTCTTTGCCGCTGTAAAATCTTGATAAATCAAGCGGAATTACCAAAGTAAATTTTTTCGATCGATCCAATGGCGGGGTCGACCGGATTCGAACCGGCGATCTTCTCCGTGACAGGGAGACGTGATAACCGCTACACTACGACCCCAATCGGACCGATCGAAAAAATTTACTAACACCCGGACGATTTTATAAAACCGTCGGCAACAATTTGTTTAATTATATTCTTGTTTTTATATTTCTTAAGCTTGTATTCCATATTTCGGGCTTCTTGTAATTGTACAAAACCCTGGCTGAAGACAAGTTTAAATGGCAATTTCCCCTTTGTGCTCATTGCTTTACCGAGCCGATGCTCGTTTAGTCGTCTTTCTAAATTGGGGGTAGAGCCAATATAGTATTGACCATTGCACAATTCTAGAATATATACCGCAGATTTCATATTTTGTTGGCGATCTAGCCGATGTCCATCGGCTCGTGATAACCGCTACACTACGACCCCGTGCTAGCGTGACAACCAAGATATTATCACTTTTTGAGATATAATTCAACAAAAAAACATAACCGCTAACACGGCTGTCATTCCTGTCCCGTATCAGAATACCGGGTAAACTCTGGCGGATCTTATATTTACAAAATATTAGAGAGTCAAAAGTAATACGATGCCGGCGACGATGCGGTAGATGCCAAAAGCGGTAAAGTCATGTTTGCGGACATAATCGAGTAAAAATTTAATTGCCAGTACGGCGACGACGAACGAAACCGCAAATCCAATACCGAGCGCAAAAAAATCATTTGAAGTGAAGGTTGCGCTGGTTTTAATCAAGTCATATCCTGCCGCCGCCAGCATTGTCGGTAGCGCGAGGAGAAAAGAAAACTCAACGATGGTTTTGCGCTTCAGTCCCAAGAAAAGACCTCCGATGATTGTCGCCGCTGACCTCGAAACCCCGGGAACCATGGCGAAAGACTGAAAAACACCGAGAACAAGGCATTGCTTGTAAGTGATATTTTCAAGCTGAGCAGTTGCTTCAGCTTTTTCTTGGTGCCAACGTTCGAAAAGAATCAGAAAAACACCACCGAGAATCATCGCCCAGATGATGACGGATATATCTTCAAGCAGGAAATTTTTGACAACTTTGTAAAATATTAAGCCCAAAATTCCGGTCGGGATAAAGGCAACGATGATGCGTTTTAAGACTTCAAAGTTATGGAAAATTTTTTGCCAATACAAATATAGAACTGCCAAGATAGCACCGAATTGAATAGATATTTCGAAGGTTTTGACAAATTCAGATTGGCTGATTTGAAGTAAATGAGAAACCAAAACCAAATGAGCGGTCGAAGAGATCGGCAAAAACTCCGTAATTCCTTCGATAATACCGAGAATTATTGAATGCAATATTGTCATAAGCTAATGATAACATAATAAAATTAAACTTTTAAATTTTTTAGTGCAAAATGTCATATCGTGGGCGGCCGAAGGGGATGCGATCGGGGGCGGAATCACCGGCTTGCATCATTGAGGCGGAGATAACGGTGTCGGCGCCGAAATCATCGTTTATATGATCAAGTGCAGTCGCCAACTTTTTGCGTTTTTCTATTTCGGCAAAAATAGAAATTTGCTCGCCTTTATTTTTCTTCAAATTGAAAGCACCGACCGCCAGATAAATCGGTCCGCCTTGACTTCCGTCTGGGCTTGGGCCAGCCGAGACCGACGGCGAGACAGGCTGACCGGGCCAGGGACATTTTTTCAGGATTAATTCTATTTTTTGCCAAAACGTCATATTGTCGGAAAAAAAATCGACTGATTTTTGTGATTGACTAAAGGTCGTCCGATCTGAAAAACCGATTGTGAGATAGACTCCGCCAGCCAAATAATTTTCTTGTCGCAAACGATATCCGGCCTTAAAAACTAATTTGTGTAAAACAGAAAGAGCGGAGTTTTTGTCACGCAAGGCCGGTTCTAAAACATGAGAATGACCAATAGTTTTTGTCTTGGAAATAAAGTCATCGACTTCATAACCGCGAAGACGATAATACCAATTTTTGCCGGCGTGTTTTAAGGTCGTTGATAGATAACTCAAATTACAGTTATAAAAATCAAGTGGTGATTTGATACCGATAAAATTTAATCTCGCTTCTGTCCGAAAGTTGACACCGGTCAGATCGGTTAGTTTTAATTTGGCGTAAAAATTTTCAAGTTGACCAAGATTCAAGACGACCAAACCATCGGGTTTTTGACTGCTCGCCGCCATCTTGGCGAGAAATTTGCTGGTGCTTATTCCAACTGAACAATTCAAATAGTCACCAACTTCAGACTTTATTGTTTGTTTAATTTTTCGGGCTAATTTAATCGAATTATTGTAATTTTGATCCAGCGGTGTCAGGCAAATAGCAAACTCATCGATACTCATGGCGCGATAGTAAGGTGTAAATTTTTCGATAACTTTGCGAATTTCTTTGTGATAAAGCATATACAGCGCTGGGCGAGCCTCTAAAATAGTCATACTTGGTATGATTTTTTTAGCCTCACCAATGCGACAGATTTTGACACCCTGTCGCTTGGCCTCGATCGAGGCGGCAATGATACAGCCGGAGTCACCAGTGTATGGCGCGACGCCAATCGGTTTGCCGCGCAATTCCGGTCGGACCTGTTGCTCGACTGAAGCAAAAAAAGAGTTCATGTCGAGAAAAAGGACTTGGTAATTTTTTGGCTCAGTATTTATGCCCATATCACCAGTATAAACTAAACCGAACAAAAACTGAACAAAGTTATCAACAAAAAAACAGACGAAGCCTGTTTTCAAGATTAAATAGCATAAATTTGCTATCGAACCTGGCTAGTCGGGTCTGTCGATGATAAGAGAGTCTGTACTCGTGATATCAGCCGAAGCTGTCTGGTCGGCGAAATAGTTTTCAATACCGGTAGCGATGCCTTGTGCTTCGGCAGTAATTCGTGGCGAATTTTTCTGAATGATTTGCTGATATTCAGCACTACTGGTAATAAAAGTTGCTTCAGACAGCATCGCTGGCATCGTGGCGATATAAAGCAGGGAGTCGTCGAAGGTGGCGATACCCTGATTTCTGGTATTCAGTTTTTCTGAAACGGCGTTCAAAACGCTGGCGGCCAGAGCCTTGTCGATATCTTTGTTGTAAAGGGCTGTGCTGTAATTCACGTTGTGGTCAGTGTTGTAGGAATTATGATGAATCGCCACCATTATCGAGGCATTGATAGAATTACAATATCTGGCGCGAGGACGTTTGTAGACAAACGAATCGTCAGACCTGCTCATATATACCTTGTATCCGTCGGCCTCCAACATATCTCTGACTTGTAATGCGACTTTTAGGTTTAGTTCTGATTCTGTGATGTTTTTGTAAACAGCTCCGGCGTCCTTACCACCATGACCAGGATCGAGGCAAACTATCTCTGTTTTTGTTGGAGCTTCTTCCGTCACACTACCTTTTGGTAGGGTATCAGGGTTGTCAGGTTCTGTGGTGTCTGCAGTTGCAATAATTTGTGAATTTCGCGATGAAATTAAAAAACTTATTCCGGCTGCAGCGAATATTAAAAAAAGAAAAACGGCGATAGCCATAGTTTTGCGTCGTTTTTGTTTTTGGCGGTATCTAATCATGAGCTAAGCTATTGAACAATTTAACATCATAAACCTTTTAACAATACTAAAACATACTGATTTTTTTCTGAAACTAAGGTTTTTATTAGAAACTAACGCGTTATGTGCAATTAAATTAACATTTAACTGTTTTTTTATTCTTCGAGCGGAAGTGAGAAGTTTAATAAACTTTTTAAGTTCTCAGCTGATAGTTTTCAGCTTCGAACAATAATTACATATAACGCGTTAGAGACTAATATAATTAAACCGTTTTTTACTCTGTTTGTAAATGTAGGCAGTTTTCTGATTATCAACGGTAAAAGTGTTGTTATTATCGAGTGAAAGTGGTAAATTTTAAGCTAGAGATTGTTAAATATACGCCATCTGCGGCCCCGCCTGAAATTTAGGTCGGGGTAAAGTATAGTTTAGCTTGCCCCGCCTTGGGTGCAGGCGGGGTGGCAAAACCTGCCTGCCGGCAGGCAGGTGCGTCCTTCCTCCTCCTTCATAGTTGTTGGCGAGTATAGTTTAGTGGTAGAATGCGACCTTCCCAAGGTTGAGGCGGCGGTCCGATTCCGCCTACTCGCTCCATAGATTAGTTGAAAGAGGGTAGTTTTTAGTAGATAGGGAAGAAGTGTTTTTTGTTTCCCTGTAAACTATCATTTACCCGCTATCTGCTGAAATCTTGCCGATGTAGCTCAGCTGGTAGAGCAACACTTTCGTAAAGTGGAGGTCGCGAGTTCGAATCTCGCCTTCGGCTCCAAAATGATTTACACTTATCTTATTAAAAGTGAAAAGGACAACAACTTCTACACTGGGATTACTGAAGACCCAGAGAAGCGCTTGCACGAACATAATTGCGGAAAATTAAAGACAACTTCTCAAAAAAGACCATGGAAATTAGTTTACTTTAAAGAACACACTAATTACTTAGAAGCCAGAAAACACGAAATTTGGTTGAAAAAGAAGAATAGAAAATACAAGGAATTCTTAGCTCAGCTTGCCCCGCCTGAGCCCAAGGCGGGGTGAAGTAGAGCAGCACTTTCGTAAAGCTCGCCCCGCCCTCGCTGCTTGGGCGGGGTAAGGTCGGAGGTTCAACTCCTCTCATCGGCTCCATAGTTAGTTAAGAGTGGATAGATTATAGTGGATAGGGGATAGATTATAGTGGATAGGGGGGGCGTATATGTTTCAGTCTCAAAATCTGACTGTTTACAATAGGTCGTTAAAACTTTCGATTGAATTATGTCGGGTTGCAGTAAAATTTCCATATCGTTTCAAACGATTGCAAGATCAGTTGATTGGCGCGGTTACTTCGATCACATTAAACATTGCAGAAGGATCGGGTAGATTTGCGCCAAAAGAAAAATGTCATTTTTACCGTATTGCTCAGGCCTCAGCTTACGAATTAATTGCAATATTAGAGATCTGCGAAGGGCTTGAATTATTAAAGAAAGATGACTGGTTTGTTGAAATTGAAGAAATCTGTAAAATGCTAAGCGGGCTAATTAAATCTAAAAAACTTACTCCCTGACCATGCCACCCTATCATAAATAAAATATTACCCATAAACTATCAACTATCCACTATCTACTAACTTCTATCAACTATCCACTAACTTCTATCCACCAATATCATGCAAAATTATTTCAAGACAAATTATCAACTACTCAAAAGTGCCCTCTGGGACGATATTACTGACCGAACACTTTTTATTCTGACACTTATTCTTTTTGTCATTGATTATTTTATTTGGTCGCGACAATTAAGTAGTCCAGATCTATATGTCTATCTTCGTGTTAATATTTATCCGATTAAATTACTAGCAATCATGGTGGCGATAAATACCTTTTTGGCAGTTGTCGCTCACGATAAAGAAAAAGAAATCGGTTATTTCCTATTTCTCAGCAGTTTCTTGCTGACCTCACTGGTGCTTATTTTAGAGATATTTTATCTTCTCAATCTATGAACTCAAGATGGAAATACAAACGACTGTTTGAAATTTTGCCCGGCGCATTTGCCTGGATCTTAATCATTTCACCGATTGTTTTAGCAATTATTTCCCCACGGGTTTTCGCAGTAATTATGATATTTTTTATGGTCTATTGGCTGATCAAGACGGTGATAATGGCATATCGTCTTATCGTCGGCTATCGCAACTTCCGCCGCGATCAAAAAATAAACTGGTTGGATAGATTGAAATCACTTGATAAATCGTTTGATTGGCAGCGGATCTATCATCTCGTCATCATACCGACCTACAAGGAGGACATCTCAATCTTGCGTGCTTCGATAGCGGCGATCATTCATTCAAATTATCCGACTGATAAAATTATCTGTGTTTTGGGTACGGAAGAGCGCGACAAAGAACAGGCACAAAAATACAGTCAGATACTGGAAAAAGAATTTGGTAGTAAATTTAAACATTTTGAAGCCACGCTTCACCCAGGAAATATTCCTGGCGAAGTTATCGGTAAGGGTGGCAACATCACCTACGCTGCTAAACAGGTCTTGCCATATTTTGATAAAAACAAAATACCGGCCGAAGACGTCATCGTCACGACGATGGATGCCGATCATGTCGTCGACAAAAACTATCTTGCCGATCTCACATTTAAATATGTAATTGATGATGACCCAATCCATAAGAGTTTTCAACCATTGCCAATGTTTTTCAACAACATCTGGGATGTGCCAATGGTCAATCGGCTGATCGCGACCGGCTCATCTTTCTGGCAGTTAATCGTGACGACACGGCCATCACGCCTGCGAAATTTTTCGGCTCAAGCTCAGAGTTTAGAGGCGCTCAAGCGAGTAGACTTTTGGTCAACAAAAACAATCGTCGAGGACGGTCATCAATTTTGGCGATCATACTATAAATTCAATGGTCGACATGAAGTTGTGCCGATGTATACGCCGATTTATCAGGACGCCGTTTTGGCTAATAGTTTTGTCGAAACGATGAAGGAACAATATCTGCAAAAAAAACGTTGGTCCTGGGGCGTTTCCGACATCCCGTACGTCATGGAACACACCTTAAATGACACGAAAATTCCATTTTTTGATCGTTGGGCGAATGCCTTGATTTTATGGGAATCACATCTGTCATGGTCTACCAACCCTCTCATCATGGCAACCTCGTCGTGGATACCTCTAGTGTTCAAAGCAAATTTTCATTCTGATATCTTGTCCTACAGCTTCCCTTTTATCTATGGCAGGATGCTGATGATTGCTTGGCTTGGTATGATCGTTACTCTGGTAATTTCTACCTTACTTCTTCCGCCACCACCACACCGAACCAAGCGATCTTTTTGGCGCATCGCTTATGACTGGATTTTAACACCAATCGTGTTGCCACTTTCAAGCATTTTATTTTCTTCATTGCCGGCTTTCGAATCCCAGACAAGGCTGATGACTGGCAACTATTTGGAAGTTTTCCGCGTTACAATAAAATCAACAAAACGTTCTGGTGTGACTGAATCTACTAAAGTTTAGGAGAGGGAATGGAGAAAATTAAAAACTATGTATCGGCGAGAAAAGACTTTTTTACTGGTCTCGCCGTGGTTCTGATTTTGCTCTTTATGTTTGCTTTGGCCCGATCATCGTCATATGGGGCTTTTGGTGATCCTGGCGACTCAGCCATTTTTGACGAAATTGCTCACATCCCGGCCGGGTATACTTATGTCAAAGATGCTGATTATCGTCTAAATCCAGAACATCCACCCTTAGTGAAATCTTTGGCTGCCCTACCCTTGGTTGCTGATAAAAGAATTATAGGACCAGAGAAGGACTCGAGTTGGCCAGCGATCGATCAGTGGGGCACTGGCTGGTATATAATATATCAGGCTGGAAATAATCCAAAAACCGTTTTGGGTCTGTCTCGTTTACCGATGATGTTGCTGATGATTTTTCTCGGCCTTTTTCTTTTCAAGTGGGGCAGAGAATTATTTGGTCGCAAAGTTGCACTTGTCGTCCTGCTTTTGTACGCATTTTATCCTGATGTGCTTGCTCATGGACGTCTAGTGACCACTGATGTCGCAGCAGCTCTCGGCTTCACCGTTGCGACCTATTGCTTTACTAAGGTTTTGAAAAAAATATCGTGGAAAACAATTATCAGTGCTGCTCTAGCACTAGCGCTTGCTCAATTGCTGAAATTCTCAGCTATTTTGCTTTTTCCAATTTTTCTCCTACTCATTTTTTTCAAGACGTTTATGAATAGAGAAAAAGGCAAGTTTTGGAATAATATTTGGAGATATTTCAAACCGTTTTTACTGATCTCGATTCTGTCGGTTATTTTTGTTTGGATTGTCTATGTTCCATTTGTCCGCAATACACCGCCGGCAGTCGAACATCAGCTGATCGAGACTAATCTGACAGACAATCCTAGCACCTTGGGTCTGCGAACTTTTCTGCATCGTTTTGAAAACAACACGATTTTGCGCGGGCTAGGTCATTATGCTCTTGGTGTGTTTCTGGTCATTGGTCGTGTTAGTGGTGGTAACAATACTTTTATCTGGGGTGAACTCTCGCATAAATCAATTCCCTATTTCTTTCCACTTGCTTGGCTTCTCAAAACACCAATTCCGATTATTCTACTAGTTTTTGCCTCAGTTTTTGCAATAATTTTACGCTGGCCTAAGAGTAAGGAAAAAAAATGGCAATTAGCTATTATTTTAACTCCGATTGTTGTGTATTGGGTTGTAACATTGCGCGGTCGTCTCGACATCGGTATTCGTCACTTGATGCCGACGATCCCCTTTGTCTTGTTGATGATTGGATATTTCATCCAGCCGATTATAAACGGGGGCAAGAAATGGCAGAAAACAATCATTGGTCTTCTGGTTATCTATATGATGGGATCCACACTATATAATTACCCGAATTTTATTGCTTACTTCAACGAGTTCACACCAAAAGACCAGCGATATCAACGACTAGTTGACTCTTCACTCGACTGGGGTCAGGACCTTTTACGATTAAAAAAATATGTTGACGAAAATAATATTAAGAATATTAAGGTTGATTATTTTGGTGGGTCGCTTCCGAGCTATTACATACCTCAATCAACTGGGTGGCACTCACAAAACGGCCCGACAAGCGGCTGGCTTGCCGTCTCAGCGACTTTTTACCAATCATCCCGTCTGTCAGGACCAGAGGAGGGAAAATGGTCGTATCAGTGGCTTGACGCTTTCAAACCAAAGGCGATCATCGGTGGCTCGATCTTAGTTTTCAATATTTCACCCGAGGAATTAGAAAAAAATTATCCTGTCTCGCCGTATCCTATTACGACAATCGTAGCACCCACGGAGGACGAAAATAATTTGATAGGACTATGAGATGAAAGACAAAATAAAATTGACAATCGTTGTGCCGGCGTATAAGGAGGAGAAGCGGATCCATTTGATTCTTGATGCTGTCGAAAAATACGCTGAATCCAAGGATTTTAATATCGAGACTATTGTTGTAGTTGACGGTTCTCCTGACAAAACAGCTGAGGTCGCCAAGAGTTATAGTGGAAAAATAACCGGACTGAGAGTTATCGACCGTGAGAAGAATCTTGGCAAAGGGGGTACGGTCAGAGAAGGGATTGTGGAGGCAAAAGGCGATCATATTATCTTTGCCGATGCTGATAACTCGACGCCGATCGAACAGGTCGACAAATTACTACCATTTATGACAAAGTATGAAGTTGTCATCGGTTCGCGATATATCAAGGGGGGGGAAATGGCGACACCTCAGCCATTTATCCGTCGTCTTGGCAGTCGGTTTTTGAACATTATCATCCAGTTTTTTGCCGTGCCGGGGATTAAGGACACACAGTGCGGTTTCAAGATGTTTCAGCGTGATGCGGCGTATGAGATATTTAAACATACAAAAGTGACCGATTTTTCGTTTGACATCGAACTGTTGGCGGTGGCGAGAAAACTGGGATACAAAATTAAGGAAGTCGGCATCATCTGGCATGACAATCCGCACTCTACAGTCAGTCCGTTTAGAGATGGCTGGCGGTTAATAAAGGACACTTTCGAGATTGGAAAAAGATTGAAGCGAGAAAAATTCTAAAAAGCATTCGATTCTAATTTTGTCAATTTAAAAAAGACAATCTTGACGATTGACTTTTTCAAATGGGGCGGCCACCCCACTTCTCCAGCCCTTTTGTGAAAAGAGCTGGATATGCGGGGTAAAGCGGGATTTTTAGGTTCAATTCCCTTCATCCCCATTTGAAAAAGCCAGTCTATCGACCGACTCTTTTAAATGGGGCGGCCAGCGGGAATTGAACCCACCACTGCAGTGCCACAAACTGCCGTGATAACCACTTCACTATGGCCGCCATATGCAAGTTATATTACCACAAAATATGCTGTCTGTGAAGTCAGTACGAGAGATTAATCTAGGGTATAAAGGCCAGTGCGATTCGGTAAGTTGCAAATGCAAAGAGCCAGGCGACAACGATTGTTGTCAGCGGCTGGATGATAGCATATTTCCATTTTCCCGTTTCTTTTTTCATCACAGAGATTGCGGCGACACATGGCGTATAAAGGGAAACAAAAACCAGAAAACTTAAGGCTCCGGCCTTGCTGATAGTCTGTGGCAAAATTTGTATTAACCCATCAGCACTCACGCTGTGGAGCGTTCCCAGCGTTCCGATTATAATCTCTTTGGCAGAGATACCAAAAAGGAGAGAAATTGTGTATGTCCAATGTGAAAATCCGAGCGGTTGAAAAATCGGAGAGATAAATTCGCCAATTTTTCCAGCCAAGCTAAGTCGTGACCCGTAATCGACACCAAAAGGGATACTAGCAAAAAACCAAATAATAATTACAGCAAAAAAAATCGTTGTGCTGGCTTTTTGAATAAATCCTCGAGTATGATACCAAGCATGTTTTAAAACATTGGAGAAAACCGGCATTCGATACGGCGGGAGCTCCAAAATCAAAGTAGCTGATTCATTGTTTTTGATAAATCTGGCTAAGATTGCACTAGCTGTCAGATTGACCAAAATACCCAAAAAATACAATCCAAAAATTACCACTGAGGCACGATTTGGAAAAAATATTCCAGCAAACAAGGCATACACCGGTAACCTCGCCCCACAACTAATAAATGAATTTGTCAGAATGGCGATTAACCGTTCTTTGTGATTTTTGATAGTTCGAGTAGCCAAAATCGCTGGGACATTACAACCAAAACCAAGGATCATCGGGATGAAGCTGTGACCGGAAATACCGAACTTCTGGAAAAAACGATCTGATAATACGACTGTTCTGCCAAGATATCCACTGTCTTCAATAATTGCGATCATGATGAAGAGGGTGAAAATCAACGGAGCAAACGAAAGCACGGTGCCAATTCCGCCTATTAATCCACCAGTGATAAATGAGTGCAGTAGCGGTGGCAAAGAAGTCGGCATGACAGCGGCTATTTTTTCAAAAAAAAGTCCAATGGTACTGATCAATGGGTTGGAAATTGTAAAGATAAGTTTGAAAATCAAAAACATTACCAACAAAAAGACTGGGAAAGCAGTAAACTTGTTCATCACTATTCGGTCTATGGATTGGATTTTTTGCCAGATAGAGTTGTCATCATAAAAAGGTGAAATTTCTTTGTTAAAAAAATCTAAAGCCTTTTCTCGATCAACATTTTTTTTGTTAGAATCCAGTAAACTGCTCAAATAACTCGGACGACAAAAATCTTGTTGCGATACTTTTATCACGGTCTCAATCAGTTTTTTCTTATTTATTCCCTTATTCGCTTCTATTGCGACAACCGGTAAAGACAATTTTTGACAGATTTTCTGAAGATCTATTTTTAATCCGCGTTTTTTTGCTTCAGTGTTAAAATTGAAAGCTAACACGACTTTTTTGCCCAGAGCGACAATCTCGTGGGTCATGATAAGGTTGCGAGCCAGGACATTGACGTCGATGACCTGGATGACGACATCGACGTGACCGTATTTGAGAAAATCGTCTGTAACTTTTTCCTCCTCACTATATGGTTTTACACTATATGTCCCGGGGAGGTCGACAAGATGGATTAAATTTTGACCAGATTTAAAACTCCCCTCTTTTTTTTGGACGGTCTTACCCGGCCAATTGCCGACATGAAGACTCAAACCAGTCAGAGAATTTATAAGCGAGGTTTTGCCGGTATTTGGGTTTCCAATCAAAGCGACGGTAATATCATTCATTGTTTGCTTCCAACCTAACTTCAATTAAGGCTGTAACCTCCTCCCTTAGAGCGATCATCGAATTTAAACAAAGATAGACCCCAGATGAGCCAAGTGGAGTCTTCACAACAGCAAAAATCCTAACCCCGGGCAGAAAACCCAGCGATTCCAGTCTTTCTTTTGTCGGTTGATCGGTTTTGATCGATTCAATTATAGCGGAAGAATCTAGTTCGAGTTTATTTAATGTTATCGTCATCAAACCCAAGATTGTTAACTACATGAAAACTCAGCAAAAATATATCAGTAAATTTTTTTTGGAGCGGGTAGAGGGAGTCGAACCCTCGTCTCAAGTTTGGAAAACTCGCATAATAACCGCTATACGATACCCGCAAACCAAAGTTAATACTATCAATTTTTTGAGTAAAATTCAATCTTACAAAAAGGGACCTCGCCCCGCCGAGCGGCGGAGCGAGGTCCACGTGAGAGTTCACACCGCTTGGCGCATCGCGCTGGGCGGTTGTCACTCGTGGAGTCGGACAAATGTCAGCCAGCACATCTGTCGGTCGTTCACCGTGTAGCGGACGTTGATCTTGTGTGCCCGATCAAAGACTAGCCAATCGGTCCGAGCGAGCAGTGTTCTTGTATTCTCGATCGGTTCGTGAACATCGATTCTTCTCGTCTCGCCGACCGGCACGGTCAGATCTAGACTGGTGTACTCCGATTGGTATCGGCCAGTCCAGTCAAGCCAGCGATAGCCCATCGGAGTATTGTCGCTGTCTCTGACATCGGCGGCGATGTCGTTGACGATCACTTCGTCACTTCCGTCACGGTTATCCAAGACGATGTAATAGCCCCAACCATCGGTATTAGTGTAGACATCGTTCTCCGGATAAGTCGTCGCCCAGAAGTAGCTACCCCAGCCGTGATAGACAGCATCGAGGAGCGCGTCGAGGCCGGCGTTGGTCTCGATAAGGTAGGTATGGCTACCTGAACTTGTCATCCGGTTGACGCTGCCACTGATCATCCTCTCGAAGGGGATATCAGTCCCGAGTCCGCTGTCGACTCCGACTACTGCATCACCAGTGCTACCGATGAGCAGGTAGGCGGCGCGCGCTGGTTGTGGCGGTATCCTGTTGTTGAGCTCCGTGAGATACGGACTCCGACGGGCCAGGTCGGAGATGATCGGGTCGTTGGCCAGTGCCAACAGAGAACCAGCTGAAGCAGGGTGATTGTTGAGAACACCCTCCTCAAGTGTCTTGGCGAATTCGGCGCCGTTGGCCCAGATCGAGCCGAAATTGGCGCCGTTGACGAGGTTGACACTGTCGACGATGTTGGCGTGACAGCGCCCGTTCTCGATCATATCCCTGACCACTACCACCCCGGCCGAGTGGGCCGTGATGTAGATGTTGGCATAAGACAGATCATTGATCAAGTTGGCCAGCTTCTGAGCCGAGTCGGCGCAGTGCTGGCGATAGTCGTACTCGAAGCCGTAGATCACCGACGGCTCATCCTCGCACAGATAGCCGTTGAACTTCGTTGCCGCCAACTCCATGTCTTCGACTCGGCCGTTGAAGCCGTGGACCAGTATCAGAGCCGAGAGCTCATTACCGGCCGGATTGGTTGCGAGTTTCTTCAGTCCAGTCGTCGAATCGATCGGGCTGACGATGAACGAGCCGATGATGCCGCCGAGAGTCTCATCGACTTCGACCATAGCGGTCATCGCGATCGCTGACAGCGCGCTGGTCAAATGCCAATTGCGATCTGAGCCAGTCAGATAGCCCCAGACGGTCGTGCCGAGGCCACGAGATGCCGGCTGATCGAGTGGCTTGATCTCGATCTGACCGCTTTGGTGATCAGAGAAGCTTACCTTGAGCTCCGCGTTGTTTGCTGCGGTGAAGCCCGCGAACTGTGGCAACGTTGTCGGCTGACTTCGTGCCACCGTCACCTGCGTCGGCGCGGTGACACTTCCGGCTGAAATGACGACGCTGACGTCGCCGATCGGCTGGATCGTCGTTTGGTGCGGTTGCGCCGTGAACTTGGCCGTTTTCTCTTGGGACGGCAGAGTGATGACAGCGTTGCCATTGCCACCGTTTGAGTTGTTGTTGGCCGCATCACCACCGCCACCACAGGCGGCGAGCAAGATGCCAACAAAAACGGCAGTAAGTACTGCCGGTACGCGAAAGAGCTTAGCCATCACATCCTCCTTGTGAATGTGCTTGCACGAGATTATTTTATCAGTTTTTTATCAAGTAATACACAGAAAAAGCGCTGATCAGGATTTAGTTGATCAGATTTTAAATAAAATATTTGAGATCGAGATAATTTATTCGTAACGCAGGGCTTCCATTGCCGAGAGCTTGGCAGCTTTTTTGGCTGGAAACCAACCACCCATAAGCGAGATAAACATTGTCAGCACGATCATAAGAATAATGAAGCTTACTGGCGTGACGAAGAGAGCGATATTGCCAGCGATATTTTCTCTCTGCATAAAGTAGGCAATCAGAGAATTGATGCCCCAGCCAAAACTCCAAGCGGCAGCAACACCGAGGATTGCCCCAAAGAAACCATAAAGGATAACCTCGTATTCAAAAATACGGCGAATGTCTAAAGCCGTGGCTCCGATAGCTTTCAAGACGCCGACTTCGTGAGTCCGCTCGAGCAAAGCTATGGTCATGATATTTACTATTCCAATCAGCGCGATAAGTAGGGCAACGCCACCGATGATGCCCAAGGTCAGCTGAGTGATCAAGAAAACCTTGTCAACTCGATTTATCAGGTCGACCACAGAAGTGGTATTAAATCCCATAGTATCAATGGTATTTTTAACCGCTTCGACGTTGGTTCTATTGTCAATTTTTACTTTGACGGCATTATAATTATCAGGGCTAATGTAGTTTTTTAAATGTGTTAGCGACAGATAGATATTTGAGCTCATGTCGTCATCAGAGACGCCGCTAATTTTCTCTGGTACGGTGACTATTTTTGCTTGCGATAAATCAGTACCGTCGCTACTAACTAAACTCAAAGTAATATCTTCTCCGATAAGCGATTCGAGGTTTGTGATATTGAAACTCTTGGCAACTGCCTTCGTAATAATTACACCGGAATCATTTTTAAAAGCTGTGCCGGCAGAGAGTGTCACGCCTTCAAAATCAAGAGCCTCGGGCTTGATTGCTTCGACAATGCCCTGAGAAGATGAATTACCTATCGAAACTTGAGCTGGTAAAGTCAGATTTGGGCTGACCATGGCGACGTGACTCAGTGACTTAATCCGACTGACAGTGGTGTCGTCAAGATTGGTCGTAGCGTCCTTGTTTGCTGTGACAGTTATGGAAACAAGATCACTAAAGGAAGCGAGTTGACTGGAAGTAATCGTTTGCAGGCCAATACCAAGTGAGACTAGGGCGACAACCGAGCCGACGCCCATGGCAACGCCGAGAGTCGTTAGAAAAGCTCTAAAACCCTTGTTGAAAAAATGAACCATTGCGAGTCGAAAGGCCTCGAAGATGCTCAGGTGGCCATTGCTAGCTGGCAAACTACTGATGTTTTCTGCTAATTCTCTCTTCGTATCAACAGTGCGATCCTGAATAATTTTCCCGTCAGCAACGTTGATAATTCTGTTCCCGTATTTGACAAACTCTGGATTGTGAGTGACCAAAATTATTGTTGTCCCAAATTTAGTATTAATTTCTTTCAAGATTTCCAATATGTCGTTTCCGGTCGGAATATCTAGATTACCGGTTGGCTCATCTACCAGCAAAATATTTGGCTTGGTAACCAGTGCCCGGGCGATAGCAACTCGCTGTTGTTGGCCACCGGAAAGCTCTGATGGTTTATGGCTGGTACGGTCTGACAGGCCCAGTGTGCTCAAAACTTTGTTGGCCTGATTTCTTGAATATTTGGAGCGTAGACCGCGGAGAAGCAAAGGAATCGCTACATTGTCACGAGAATTTAAAGCGGAAATAAGATTGAACTGTTGAAAAACCATGCCGATATTATCACTTCGAAATTGAGCGAGCTTGTTTGGACTCAATTTGTTAATATTTGTGCCATCAACAAAAACCTGACCCTCGGTAGGCGTATCCAGTCCGGCCAAGAGAGAGAGGAGGGTGGTCTTGCCTGAGCCAGATGGTCCAAATATCACAGCAAAATCGCCTTGGTTGATTTCAAGATTGACACCAGAAAGCGCAGTAACTTTATTGCGACCAACACAATAAGTTCGAGTTAAATTTTCTGCCTTAATGATTGGATCAGACATTTTTTTCTTCGTCCTGATTTACTGGTTTTTTAACCACTGGGATGCTAATTGCTGTTTTTCTTTTCGTACCTTTTTCAAATTCATCTTCAAGTATCACGGTTTCAGTCATTGTTTCGAAGACAGAAATTGTCACAATTATTATGACAATGGCAATGAGAAAAAACAAAATAGGAACAATAACCTTTGCTGACGGAGTGGCTTCTGGATATACAAACCAGAAGTAGAGGGCGAACGCGATGATAGCGATTGAAATAATTGCACCACAAGCTAGTAGAAGATACGCGCCGATCTTGGTTAATTTTCTAAGCATGGTTTTATTTGCCTATCTTGCTAAGTCCGGCGAAGGCCGATTCAAGAGCATTAATAATTATTTCAAAGAGGGACATATCGACAGGTGCTTTCGGGGTGACATATTTTTGAATCGCTGAATCCGTAGTGTTTTGTCCAGAGCTATCGATTGCCTTCAGGGTAAAACTGTAAGGGGTATTAACTTTTAGCTTCTTGATCAAAACAGTATGAGACTGATTTAGAGATTCATCCAGTGTAGTTTTACTGTCCATCACTCCGTTTTCTCCGTAGAGGATCTGAGACTGTGCCAACTTGTCCGTCTTGAAGGTGACAATGACACTAGCACTGTTCTTGTCGACGACGCCAGACTTTATCTTTATATCGGAAATAATACTTTTACCAGACATAGCGTCGGAAACTGAGGCTGTCAGACTGCCGACTCGATAAGTATAAGTAGAGTCAGCCTTGACATCTATGTCGGAATAAAAGTTTCTTTCTGTCTGTACTACACTGCTGAAAGCGCCGCCGTTTTCTGAGCGTTCAAGATTTACCTTGCCGAGATTATCTGGCCAGTAGATAGCGTAGCCAGGCTGAGAAGGTGAGGAGATATTGGTGACATAAATTGATTTTGGTCCAGTACTAGCAGCAGCCAAAGCGGTATCAGGATTGACTGAAAATACTTTTTTAACCGCATTGTAGACGCTGTTGAAGAAGTTTGAAACATAATCAGCAATTATATCCAGGACCGTTTTTTGCTTGATCTGGCCACTGGTTGTAAATGTTTGGTCACCTGAGGAGACCGTGTTGCTGTGCTGATCGATAGAGACAACCTTGTAGTGATAAGTCGTAGCTGGCTTGAGATCGGAAAGTATGACGGTGTGTGATGAATTTAAGCCAGTATCAATCTCAGTTTTCAGGCTGTAATTGGCAGACGCACCGTACATAACCTGTGAGTTTGCCGGTACAGAAGTCAACCAAGTGACCTCCGCTTGTGTCTTGTCATTCGTTGTGGCAGATGAAGATACTTTAATATCAGAGACAGCCAATTCTCCTTCACCAATTATTGAGCTTGGTAGGATAATTTCAGTGCTGCCAACCTTTTGACCGGTTGTTTTTGTCATGTTGGTGTCCGAGAGGGTGGCGGCCACTGCGGCTGTTTCGTTTTTGGCCAGATCAACAGCCTTGATTGTGTAGCTAGCCTTTGCGTCAGCCGACAAGATGTCGAGATAGGAAATTAAGCCGGATTTTGCATCAGTTGAAATATTCATAGTGACGCTGTTCGAATCAAGGTTCATCGCCTGGCCGGTCCGAGAAACCACATAACCCTTAAGTCCACTACCTGTGTCGGTTGCTGGTTTCCATGAAAGTATGACGGCGTAATAATCATCGGCGCGATTGGAAACATCAGCCATAACTGCATCGGTTGGTGTAGTCGGCGATGTCGAGTCAACTATCAAAGTTGTCTCAGGCGAGGCAGCAGAGAGATTATTTTTGTTGTCACGGGCAAACACCTTGACAAAATATGTTCCGTCAACGGCAAAAGAATAGTCGTATGAAGTCGTATCGTTTTTAACCTCCTGGCTATCAAGAATATTGGCGGTGCCAGAAGCGGTGCCGATATTTATGTAGTATGCTTTGAGACCGGAGTTTTCATCAGTTGACTTGGCCCAATTAAATGTGACTGACTTAGTGTTGGCGACAAGCGCGGAGTCAATAGTGTTGACGCTAGCGGTGATAGATGGTTGCCCTGGTGTTGTCGGCTGGTCTGAGTCCGGTCTACCGCTTACCTGTGCTGACGCAGCACTTAAGTTGCTGACATTATCAAGTCCGGCGATCTTATAATAGTAGGTAGTGTTGTTTGTGACGGAGGAATCAGTGTAGGTTGCGGTCGAAGCGCTTGTGGTAGTTGTCAGCAAGTTGTCGGTTCCAGCTGTGAAATCAGATACAGTCGAGCGATATATATTGATTGCCGCAAAGTCAGAATCTGTCGGATTGACCCAGGTAAGCGAGATTGCCGTGTTTCCGGCTGAGACAGACAGTGTTGTCGGTACTGCGGGAGCAACACGATCGAGAACAACTGAGCGATTGTAAGTTCCGGATTCATTGCCGTAAGCATCTTTGTATTTGAGATAAACGGTTTGGGTTCCGTCTGTATCGGCCAAAGCTTGTGACACAGAAGCGGCAACACTGGTCCAGCTAGCGTCGGTAAAGCCAGAGTCGAGAGAGGCTTTGTATTGCGTTGCCAATGAGTAACTGAGTGTCAGAGTCAGATCGCGAGAGTTGGTTCTGCTCGGGTTGGTCGAATTAATAACGAAGCCACCGGATGGGCCGACATTATCATTAACAATGGTGTAAGTATAAGTGGTGTTTGCACCCAGACTTGAACCAGTCGGATTGGACAGAGAAACGATAATTGTCTTGTCCGACCCAACCAGATGGTCGTTGGTGATAGTGATGTCAAAGCTGGTCGAACTATCTCCACTCGAGATTGAGGCAGTGCCATCAGCCAAAGTAAAGTCATCGCCAGAAGTGGCCGTACCGCCGGACACTGAAAAATCAACCGTGGCATCGGTGCCGGAAACTCCCGAAATGGAGATGGGGACGGTTACTGTGGCGGTCGAAATAGAACCGGAAGCAGTTGCTGAGCTGAAAGCAATAGTCGGATTGCCGGTATTGGTATTGGCGGTTGCTGAGAAATCAGTAGCAATATCGTCACCATTTTTCGCCTTGACCTTGTAAACATAATTAGTACCAGCGGTTAATCCAGTGTTGTCAAAGCCACTGGCTCCGCCCCAGTCAGCATAGAGCTGCCAATCAGGATCAGTCTGAGTGCTACCGTCGGCATGTTTGACGTATGCGCCAAGCGTCACATTATAAATAGCATAGAGAGTTGTTGTGGTCGGATTGCTATTTGTATTAATCACAATATTGATGGCATTGGCAGAGGTGGCTGATAGAGTAGGGGCACTTGGAGTATTTGCCAATGTATAGGCAGTTACTAGGCTTGATGATGAACTACCACTCGTGTTGGTCGCTACAACTTTGCGAGTGTAGCCGGTGTTGGCCGAAAGGCTGGTTTCGTTCCAAGAAGTTGTGTTCACGGTCAGAGAGCTGGAGACACCGTTGCTCGAACTGTCCTGAACTTGCCATGATAGTTCGTTGTCAGAGTTGTCAGTCCAGGTCCAATCAATCTCTGAGGTGGAAGCAGCGGTTCCGGTAAGACCGGATGGAGCAGTTGGGATCGGGCAGGAATCACCAGTGCTGAAGATAAAGCCGGAGTTGTTGCCTGAATCGGTTGAGTTGGTGGCACAGAAAGCACTGCCGGAATCAACAAAGTAGGAGATGTCAGCATAGGATGCGGTGACACTAACGGGATTAATTGTGTAATCGCTTGAATCTGATGACTGGACTGTTAGGATTTTATCGCTGGCACCAGTAAGAGTTAGGGCATTATTGACTGTTGTGGTAGACCCACCAGTAAACTCTATTGTTCGCCCCGCGGAATTACTAGAAGTAGAAGCAGTCAGGTTGTAAAAGGTTAGACCCCCCGGAACTGTTTGAGTCGTTGAATCACTGCCACCATAAACAATTGTCGATGTACTCGGTGAAAATGTACCATTAACTACCAGTGGAGTACCGGAACCGGCCAGCGTAATAGTTCTACTCGAAGCATCAAATGTTCCGGCTGTCACTGTTAAGACATTGTTAACCGTCATACCAGCCGCGACGGTAAATGTGACGCCGGAGTGATTCATCGTTAGATTGTAGTAAGTTGTTCCGGCAACATTCGTTGTGCTACTACCGGTATAATTAACTGTTCCTGTACCTGGTGTAAATGTGCCGGCGATTGTAAGTGGTGTTCCTGAGCCAGCTAAATTAACTGTGTAACTTGAAGCATCTAAAGTGCCGACGGCGACATTCAATGCCCCATTAACTGTAAGATCATCAGCCAATGTCCAACCACCACCACTACCATTAAAGGTTAGATTGTTAAATGATTGACTATTAGATGTGACAGTCTTGCCAGTTGCAGTTGCATTCATTGTTACTGTTGAGGTGCCGGGGGTGACAGAGGTATCAGTAAAGTAAACACTATTGTTGACCGAAATTGATGATGATCCCAGATCAAAACCACTGCCCGAGGCGACTGGACTTGTCCAACCAAGGCTACCGGTAGAATGTACACCACTACTAAAGTTAATTATGCCGGCGTATACATTACCCAATCGAATGTAATTAGTTATTGCTAGATTATGAGAGTTTGTGTCTAATGTTGTTGTTTTTCCTTCGGTATCTGAAAAAGTAGAAATGGCATCAGAGCTGAGGTCTGAGGTCAATGTGTAAGTTACATCATTGTTGTAGCCGCGGAACCCAACACCGTAAAAATCATGACCGCTAACACTTATACTGTTCGGAGATATGTAGTAGAAAGTTAATGTGGTGATAGTGACTCCAGTGTCGATAAACGGATCACCATCAGTTTTTCTCAAATAAACATTGATGGGATCACCAGTTAGTGTGCCACCAGAATATGCATAAAGTATGTTGTAGATAGAAATGTTATCTGAGCCGAAGTTGACAGTAGTACCATCATGACCAGCCCTTAGATTATAGAAGTTACCACCCCCGCCTATCGTCGCATCCCCTGTCAAATCAACCGTACTGGTTCCGTAAGTAAATGTACCACCATCATTTGTCCAGTTACCCCCAACCGTTATCGTTGTTGCCCCAGCAGTGACCGTGCCGGCAGTTAAAGTAATGTCATTTTCAATTGTGCTGTTGTCCTGTAACGTCCAACCACCACCAGAGCCATTGAAGACCAGATTGTAGAACGACTGACCGTTTGAAGTGATCGTTTTGCCTGTCGCAGTAGCAACAAAGTTGACAGTATTTGTGCTTGGAGTAAATGATCCGGCATTAGTCCAGCTACCATAGATGCTGATATTTTGACCCGGAGCAAAGGTGCCAGCAGTGATATTTAAGTCGTTGTTAATCGTTAATGAACTATCGACAGAGAAGGTCTCCGAGGCATTATTTAAAATTAAATTGTAGTAAGTACCACCGGGCAGACCAGTGTTTCCACTAGAATAGTTTCCGGTTACTGCAATGGTTGAAGTTGACGGGGTAAACGTTCCAGTTTTAATAAACGGTGTGCCTGACGTACCGGAGAGCGTAATCGTCCTAATCGAAGCATCAAAGGTTCCAGCATTGATCGTCAACACGCCGGCAATCGAGATATTGCCGCCGGCAGTAAAGGTGGTATCAGCGTGATTTAGATTCAAATTATAATAATCAGTCCCCGCAACAGTGGTGTCTGAACTGCCGGTGTAAATAATCGTAGAGCCAGTCGATGGTGTAAATGTACCGTTGTTGACAAACGGAGTACCGGAACCGCTGATCGTGACTGTATTGGTGGCAAGGGTAAGAGTACCACCACTGTCAATTGTCATCGACGAAACAGTTATTGATGCAGTCGGGGCCATTGTATCGCCGGAATTGATTGTAACTGCGCCAAATGTCGATGATGCCGACGAGACAAAAGTTGAGGTTGCGCTACCACTACCGCCAACCGTCGTGGAGCCGGTGACAGCAATTGATTTGCTATTGGTGATTGTCAAGAGATTGGCTGAATCAGATGATGGATTGATCACCAATGTTCCGCCAATAGTCAGAGTATAATTATAACTATTGAGAGCCTGGGTATGTGGGGCAGTCAGAGTAGGTGAAATTTGAACATTATTAACGGACAAATCTCCGTTGTGGAGATAAAAGAGGTATGATATGTCAGCATCTCCGGAAAAGACGATTGTCGATGTGCCGGCCGAGAAAGCATTTGAGGTCCAGTAAGAAAAGGGTGTTGAACTACCCGTAAGTGTGATTGTCGAACCGTTGGCAGTAACGGATCCCCCCGGATTTATTTGCAGTTTGCCGGTACTAATACTGTAATTAGTAATCGAAGTATCGAGAACTGAGGTTGCACTGCTTGTACCTCTTATCAGGAGAGTACTGGCATTTGACAAAGCCAGATTTCCACCTAGAGTAACAGTCAGGGCGTATGCCGAACCGGCTGTCGGATTTATATCAAAACTTGTCGCGCTTGTGCCGTTGACTGTGACTGCCGGAAGAGTCCAATTGCGGCTGGCCGTCAATGTCGGGCTAAGTGTTAAATTATTAAAAGTCGAGATACCCGAAAACGGGACATTTGCGGTATCTGTATTAAAGACAACTGTTGACGTCGACGGTGTAAACGTTCCAGAGTTAACAAACGGTGTACCGCTTGCTCCTGTCAGTGTAATAGTCCTACTCGAAGCATCAAAGGTTCCGGCAGTCACCGTCAAGACATTGCTAACTGTTATGTCGCCAGCGGCGGTAAAGGTGGTATCAGTATGATTGAGTGTCAAGTTGTAGTAAGTGATACCAGTAACATTGGTCGCACTACTCCCGGTGTAGTTAACCGTTCCAGTACTTGGTGTAAATGTCCCGGCGATTGTAAAAGGTGTTCCCGAGCCACTCAAATTGATTGTATGGCTTGAAGCATCGAGAGTTCCGGTAGTCACATTCAAAGCTCCTGCCACCGTCAGATCATCAGATAGTGTCCAGCCACCACCACTACCATTAAATGTCAGATTGTTAAATGATTGACTATTAGATGTGACAGTCTTGCCGGTTGCAGTGCTGTTAAAAACAAAAGTTGAAGACGCACTAGTCAGTGTTCCACCGGTTGCGTCCCAACTGCCGGAAATATTAACATTATTAGATTCCGGTATAAATGTCCCGTAGAGTTGAAAATTATCTGACGCAACATTGCCTCCGGGTGTGTAGGTTTTTCCCGTGACGATTCTGGTGGTCATTCCGGTTGTAAATGTCGTCGTACCGGCAGAAGTCAAAATCAGCATATCGGAGTCGGCAATCGTATTGGCTGTTGCCAAAAGTGTATTTGTCATTGCGGTCGAATTTTCCTGAGAAAGTGAGACATGACCAGTGTACAATGCCAAGTCGGTAATGTCAGTCGAGCCGTCAGTGGCAACCGTGATGTAGCTGGCTTTATTCGTGTCGCCAGATAAATAAACAGCGACAGGGTAGTCAGTGTCTAGGGCGGTGCTGGTGGAAAAGCTAAATGCCCCATTGGCATCAGTCGTCGTTGATTCGGCCGCTCCGCCATTGATTGAGAGATTGACTGTCTTGTCAGCACCGATATTTGTCGATTGATCAAGGGCTGTATAGATTGTGCCTGAAATGGTTGTATTAGATGCAACCTGTTCACCACCGGCGATGAAAAATGTTGACGGACTGCTCTGGTTATTGTACTGAGTCGTGATCCAATCGGCTGAACGGGCTGTTGTCGCGACAGTGAGCTCGTCCATTATTCCTGAAAAATAACGATCACCGGAATCACTATTACTTCCAATATTAAAACTTGCATTGGAAACAACAGAGCTACTTTGGCCGCTAGAGTTTTCTTGGTTGGAGTTTAAATAAATTTTAATATTTGTTCCGTCTGCTGTTGCTGTTACCAAATACCAAGTACTCGTATCCATACCATTGATAGCATTTGTGTTACCAGCTAGATGAAGACTGATCTGTGCAAGGTTGTTGCTCAATCCAGTATCACCGAGACGTAGTAGTGCAATATCGGAACCCGACTCAGCCCCCATTATAGAGGAGATATAAGGCCAAGAAGACTGGAAGCTACTTGCGTTGACCCACGCCTGCATTGTTATTGAGCTACCTGATAAATTGATGGTGCCTGCGTTTATAAAAGATGAACCGTCAAAACTTCCGCCGCCACCTATTTTTCCAGTTGTTGCAGATGTACCGTTGTTTGTGCCACTATGTCCATTGCTAGTGGAATCAGTTGGGTTTGTAGGATCGGCAAGATGCCAGACACCTTTGTAATTACTATCCCAAACATTATTTTTTCCATATGTAGAATCAGCCGCCGGCTCAGTGGCAGCCGCATTACCATAGTACATATATAGAGTGGTATCGACAGAAGATGATAGGTCGGTTTTGACCCAAGCAATCAGATTTCCCGAATCGTATTTTTCAATTTCTCTCGGTAGCTCCGTAGTGCCATCAGAAGATGTAAATCTGATGTCAGTTCCGTTGGCGTTAATACCGGAAAGACCGGTCATGGAAATTTCTAACGGAAAGCCTGTCTGATCAGACGGTACTTTGGTGTGGTCGATAATGACAGCACGGCGATTGCTCCAGGAAGCATTGTACCAAGAGGCAGATGTCGGAGTGATGGCGCTAGAGGCGCTCGACTCCGATGAATTACCGACACCGTTTGTGGCATAAACAGTAAAAGTGTATTCGGTGCCATTCGTCAAGCCGGCGACAATGATCGGAGATGATGTGCCAGTACCAGTAGCACCGCCGGGAGAAGCGGTAACGGTGTATCCGGTAATTGCGTCACCACCGTCGCTTGCTGGAGCACTAAAGTAGACAACAGCCTGTGAATCTCCGGAAGTTACAGAATCAAGTGTCGGGGCATCGGGAACAAACAAAGGAACTTCTTCGGCACCTGCAGTGAGGAAGGTGCTAGGAGAACTTTGATTGTTGTATTGTGTTGTGACCCATTCGACAGAGCGTCCTGTTGTCGAAATACGGTATTCGTCACCGTTTGCGCCGGCGTTGAATGCCCATGGCTGCGGGGGGCCGGTATAATTACCGAAAATATGTCCAAGGCTTGGAGCTGTAATACTGGTATTATTAGTGAATTGTAGTTTTTGAACACCATCATAATAAACTGTATTGACTCCACTTATGCGGTTCCAGACAACATTTACCCATGTGCCATAAAGAGAAGATGCTGAAGGACTGGTAATGCACTGCACACTTGTTGTTTGGAGACGTACACATAGTCCATCACCGTGACCAGTATAACCAAGGGGATCATAAAACATAAATGGTCCGGTATAGGATGCTCCACTGTTAAATAAAGCAGCCATATAAACATATCTACTGGCGGGTGGTGCGACTGGATTCATCCAAAATTCAATTGTAAAATCGCCTGTACCTATCGCTCCGATGGTGTCGGTGGGGATTGTAATACCAGATGATGAGTTAGAGGTGTTGAGACCGCCGCCGGCGACTCCGTAGCTTGTGCCATGAGTAATGGCGTGGTCAGTACCATTTTTGGCATTGACTGTTGAATCGTTGGCGTCGGCGTTCATATGCCAGACAGCAGCGTAGTTGCTGTCCCAAACATTTTGACTACCATAAGTAGAATCAGCCGCCGGCTCAGTCGCAGCCGCGTTACCATAATACATATATAGAGTAGTATCCACAGATGATGAGAGATTGGTCTTAACCCAGGCGACTAAAGTTCCGGCTGAGTATGATTCAATCTGTCGTGGCAACTCCGTCGTGCCGTCGGAGGAGGTAAAGCGAATGTCAGACCCATCGGCATTGATATTGGACAAACCGCTCAAGGAAACCTCCACCGGAAAGCCGGTCAGATCTGCGTCGACCTTGGTGTAATCAATTGTTAGAGCGCGACGGTATGACCAAGAGGCATCATACCAAGCAGCAGTCGCCTTTGTCATCGGGACATTTTGGCTGTAAAGAGATGCAAATATGCTCAACGTCAACAGTGGCACCATCGCGATGAGAGTTAGCCAGTGGACCAGGTCGGAGTAGCGCTTCAAGTGCCACCCATAATACCACTTGTATTTCATTCGCAATTTATTGTGTAAGGGCGCCATAAATGGGACGAGTGTCTTGGTTGAGCGCTGAACCATATAGATCTCATCATCAATCTTGGCCAGTTTTTCGAGCTCGGCCTCTTTTTCTCGCGCCAACTCTAAAACCTTTTTCTTGTCTTCTGGTGTCACAAAATCAGCCTCAGCTGATTTGCTGGAAGCTTCTTGAATTTTTTCATTTGTTTTCTTCCTCCAGTTGAACATTTCCCCTCAGAATAGATCAATAACCAAACTGAGTTACATCTGAAACTTATTTCTTATAGTCATTATATATTAAAAGATATCTGTGTGTCTAGCAAAAATTCATCTAATCAATTTCAAGTTCTCTGATGCAAACGCCGTCGCAATCTACTCCCTCCGGTCTCGGCATTTTTGACCAACCACAGGTGGTGTAAAAGATTTTATCATCCTGAATAAAAATTTCCGGTGCGTGAGTTTCGAGCTGACCGATTAATTTTGCATTTTGGCCATTCTTGCCATTGAATTTTCCAAAATCATATGGATTGGATGATCTGAATACAAAAGTGTCGTTGTAATGCTTTTTCACGCCAACTAGTCCGGGGACAATAGTTGTGAACAGATAGAATGATCCGTTGTGTTCCAGTACTGATGGTGATTCGCAAGCGGAATTTGGAGAGACTGGAGACCCGAGTCCAAGCTTGAGCGCAGCACCGATATATTTCCATTTTGATAAATCGAGGGACTCGAAGACAATAATTCTGTTGTTGCTTCCAGTCAAATACATTAAATATTTATCGTTGTAGTGAAAAATGTAAGGGTCGCGAGTCAGCGGCCAGATGGTTTTGACTGCGACACCGGCATAAGTCCAATTTTCCCCATCGTCAGAGATATAATGGGAAATTTTCCCCGGTCCGAAGAAGAGATGAAATTTTTTGTCTTTATCAGAAAAAAATACGAACGGGGAAATCTTTACCCCTGGATGAGGATCGTATTTAAATGTAATTTTGTTTTCTATGTATGTACCATCAATTTTGTCAGCAATCGCTTCAACAAAAAAACGCTCTCGATGAACAGCGTAGTTTTTTGAGCTCGTGGTGCCGATCAGGCGATACTGTCCCGATTTGTCAGCAAAGATAGTATGGTCGTTGACATAACGGGAGTTCTTGGTCGGTGCAAATATTTCTTTCCAATCCCCAATAGGTTTTATCATAATATTCAAACAATTTAATTTGGCTGTGCCAACCGTAGTCTTCGGCGAAGGTTGGTCGGGGTGGTCGGACTTCCGCCAAAGGCGGATAAACTTCTCGTCCAACCTCACTATTTTATTTTTCATGGTCGGGGTGGTCGGACTCGAACCGACGACCCCCGCGTCCCAAACGCGGTGCTCTAGCCAACTGAGCCACACCCCGACGATAAAGTAATTCTATCTCAAATCCCGTTTAAAATCAATACGAAGTCCCGCTGAACGTGTCTTTACTACAGTACTATATGGTACTGTAGTAAACCGACCAGAAATGCATTTTTTAAGCGAGTGTGACTTTTGAGATTTCAATTTATCCCCCTTCGCCAGAAAACCCAGTGGCAAGACAGCGGGATGAATGGCGAGGTGGATGCCGCGTAGCCCAAAGGGCGAAGTGGATCTGGCTACGGAGGGATTGAAGCAAATTAAATAATACTGATACCCCGACGGCTTGGCCGCGGGGAGCTTCATTTCTTTTTATGTCTGTCCCAGACTTTGCGGTGCTGTTCCTCTTCTCTTTGTACACTTCTGAGACCGATTTTCATATTTGAGATATCGCGATATTTTGTTTTGTCTACTATTTCGTAATTTAATTCTGGTTCGGAGTAACGCGTAATTACTTCGTTAAATGTGTTGTTATCGTCGCTATACTTTAAATACATATCAATTGATTTTGAAATCGTAACAGGCGATGTCCCTAATTCGCTCTCAATTTCCCAATACTGTTTACCTGCTTGAACTTTTTTGATAATGCAAATTCTCTGCGCAATTGCTGCCTTTTCACTTCTAGTTAGTAGTGAATTGAGGACTGAAATCATTTCCGTTTCGTTTTTTGCACTTATTAAAATATTTGCCAAAACCTTCAATTGGTGTGTTCTTAATTTAACATCACTTGTTCTGCCAATTTTTCTCATATTAATATTATACTACAGTACTATATTGTACTGTAGTATAATTCACCCATTATCTGATTTAGTGGCGGGATTTGCTTGTTTCTGAGTACATTAAATGGTATTATAATTTTGATGATTTGCCCCGGTAGCTCAATGGATAGAGCGCTTGTCTTCGGAACAAGAGGTTATAGGTTCGACTCCTATCCGGGGTACCACCTCACTTTGTTCGGTGTAAACGTAAAAAACTAACATGAAAAGTTTTGTCTATATTTTACGTTGATGTGATAACTATCTTTACGTAGGACTTACTTTTTCTGTCAAGAAGAGAATTGCGGAACATCAACACGGTCTGTGCCGGAATACAAAAAACAGGGGTACAATTAAATTGGTTTATTACGAAGAGTTTGAAAATAGACACGAAGCTGCGCTCAGAGAAAAAGAAATTAAGGGATGGCGCAGAGAGAAGAAAGATAAATCAATTAACGATGATGTTTACTCCGAGCGAACAGAGTGAGCGAAGAGCCCGCGTAGCTCAGTGGATAGAGCAGTAGCCTTCTAAGCTATTGGCCGAAGGTTCGATTCCTTCCGCGGGTACCACGTAAAAATCGAACGAAGTGAGGTTTTTGCGTGTCCCGTGGTGAACGAAGTGAACCTTACGGGACAGAAAATATTTAGTTATCTAACCGTTCGATTCACGTGGCACAGCCATTTGGAATATTATAACTGCTAATTTTTTATAGATGAAACTCAATCGTCGGGTTCGCGGGATCATTATTGACAAGGGGAAAATCTTGCTCATTCATCGTATCAAAAACGGTGAGGAGTTTTATTCTATCCCTGGCGGAGGCATCGAGGTAGATGAGACAGATAAAGAAACACTGATTCGCGAGATCAGGGAAGAGACAAATCTTGATGTAGAAATTTTTTCTGAGCTGTTTCATCACGAGTGGTATGATGAAGTAAGAGACGAAACTAAAAATTTTATATTCTTTTTGATCGAGAAATATCGTGGCAGTGATATCAAGATTGGTGGTCCGGAGCTAGAGCGTCATTGTGACGAAAATCAATATTTACCGGAGTGGCACGATTTTGAGAAATTTTTTGACTTACCAAATTATTATCAGCCGGAAGTTTTAAGACGACTCAAAGAGCTGATTATTCAAAAATAAATTTTATAAAAATGAAAAAACCTGGGGGAAAAGGAAAATCAGCAATCTCGCAAACGATCAGTTATTCATTTCGTCTTAGCCAGATGCTTTGGCGAGAGAAGAAAGTATTGACACTAGGTCTTATTTTTCTATTTGTCATCGTTTCTGCGTCGCCGTTTCTTCAGTCAGGTGCACGCGGTTTTCTGATCAATGAACTGATTCGAATTGCCGGTCATGACACGGTGACACGAAATCTGTTTTGGGCAGTCTTATTCATCCTAGCGGCGGGAATTCTCCAACCTCTTGCCAACACGATTCAAACATATATTTTGAAGCTTTTTTGGTTTTTTCTCGACGAGAAAATCGATATGATGGTAGTCGAAAAACGGGGTGAGCTCGATATTGCTTCTCATGAAAGTCCGGAAATTTCAGACATTATCAACAAAGTTGATGAAAACGGCGGCTATCGGATTAAAGATTTTGTTGATCGTCTTTTCGTCATTTTGCAATATCTACTCTCGGCAATTATCGCCTCCGTCATCATCATCTCAGTCAAATGGTGGCTTTTTCTCATCTTGCTGATCGGCGCGCTACCTTCTCTGATGGTTGAGGCGAAATATGGCAATCAGATTTGGGATATCTGGGGCGCAAAGGCGGAGATAAGACGAAAATATTGGGATTTGCGCAGCCATTTTAGCGAGATTCCCAAATTAACCGAGCTAAAGCTTTTACAAAATACCAAGAAATTTGCCGCAGAAATTAGAAAGGTTTTTCGTGATTTTCAATCTGATCAGAAAAAATATGATAGGAAGCGAACAAGCTGGCAGCTGGTTTCACTGATTTTTTCCCAAGCATCGATAATTTTTGTCATTCTTTGGCTTGTCGCCAATGTTTTATCTGGTGCCATGCTCATCGGTACTCTGACCTTCATCTTGGCAACGGTCGGCGAGCTGAGCTCGTCCTTGACTGATCTTTTTGTTTATCTTGGTCGACAGCACGCTGACAGTTTGTTTGTGACCGACACTTTCAAGTTTCTCGATTCGAAACCGATTATCACTTCGCCAGTAAATTCTGTTTTACTGGACCAATCAAGCACGCCGCAGATTGTTTTCGACAACATCACCTTCACCTATCCACGGGCCAAGAAGCCGGCACTGCAAAATTTTTCGCTTGAGATCAAACCAGGTGAAAAAGTCGCGATTGTTGGTGTCAATGGTGCCGGCAAGACAACGCTGGTAAAATTGTTATTCCGTTTTTACGATCCTCAAGTTGGCAAGATCACTATCGACGGTGTTGATCTCAGGGAACTTGACTTGAATAGTTGGTATCAGAAAATTGGTGCGATTTTTCAGGACTATGCCCATTATCATCTACTGGTGCGCGATGCTATTGCGGTCGGGCGTAGTGACGCAGAGACAAGCGTCGAAGAAATCAGGAGTGCGGCGCAATTTGCCGAGGCAGCAACTTTTATCGAAGAGTGGAAAGACAAATATGAGACGATGCTTGGCAAACAATTTAGCGGTGGTATCGAACCATCGATCGGTCAGTGGCAAAAACTAGCCTTGGCGCGGACATTTTATCGTGATCCGAAACTCTGGATTTTGGACGAACCGACTTCGTCGATTGATTCTGAGGCAGAGGCCAGAATCTTCGAGCAATTACAGACTTTGCCAGAGGATCGTTCGGTTATCCTCATCTCACACCGTTTCTCGACTGTCAGAAAAGCCGACAAGATTGTCGTCATCAAAGACGGTACAATCAGTGAAATAGGTAGTCACGATCAATTAGTGGCGCAAAAAGGGGACTATGCACGACTTTTTGCTTTGCAGGCGAAAGGCTATAAATAAGAAAAGATGCACTTACATTATTTAGCCATTTGCCAAACCTCAAATTCATCTAGAGATACTTGTATATTTCCTGTAGTTTCAAAGGAAAAAGGATATGCCTGGGTCGGTCGGGCTTTTTTGAATAAATATTCAACTTCAGCCACTTTTTTGGTGTGTGATCCTTCAATCTCATAGACCTCGACCCAAGTTTTTTGCCCTGCTACCTTGGCCTGGATTTCGTAAGTCTTGCCAGATTCAAAGGTAAACTTGGTCTTGACTTGTTGGCTGTTTTTCGTTGGTTCAAAACCCTGGGTAAAATATCTTTTTATTGGGTAGACTCTTTGTAAACCCAGAAAACCATATTTAAGCGAGGCATAAATCAAAGTTTGGTCCTGGCCTGGATTATACTGATCATCAAAGTCCCAGGCTAAACGGATATAACCATTCTGATCATTGCGGATGGAATCAACTGTGAATCTGGTTCGTGAAATAAAATTTTGGGGTGTTTTGTAACTGGATAAGATTCTGCCATGATCACCATTGCTTGGATATTGGTCTTGTTTTACATTTCGTATGATAAGTTTGTCATCCTTGGGCCACCAAACCCCGTATTGTGGCAAGCCATTGGGAGTATACCAGACTCCATTTAAACTATTTACCTTCTCGCATAGTCCGTCATGGATAACCACATCATATATTTTAAGCTCTTTACCCTTGTCGTCATATGCTTGCCATTTCACTATTCTGGACATATCAATTTTTGGTGATTGATTGTATTCGTAGAAAAGTAGGTTGCGGCCATAAACCAGCATAAAATCCTCCCACTTGGTGTGTCCCTGCTGACAATTAAAATCGTAATCCGAAAATTTGTCATCAGATCTAATCTGGTCGTCTTCTCTGGGAGCTTGAATATTTTCAAGACCATTTAGAACAACAAAATTGCCGTCGGCGTCGGTTAGTTTAAGATCAATCCTTTGTATGGTTTGCCAATCTGCTATGTCGGTCCACACCGTGATAACACCTTTGTCCTGCCAGCGGCTCAGATCCTCTGGTGCCTGATCTAAAATTTCTGAATACTGATCATAACTATCAAAACTATCTTTAAAATATTGTGAATATTGCCCCGTGTTTTTTTCACGCTCAAACAGAGTGTCGCTAACGCGAGAGTTGTTTAGTGGAATCGCAGTCGCCAGTATGATTACTACCAAAATGATTAGCTTTGGCCTGCCATGGCGATTTCCGTGCATA
>PEZW01000021.1:0-2932 GCA_002773985.1 Candidatus Berkelbacteria bacterium CG10_big_fil_rev_8_21_14_0_10_43_13 | reverse complement strand
TCCTGAACCGATGTTGTCCTGAAGGTGAAGGATCTGATAGATTCTTCGTTACCTCAGAATGACACTTCAATACGAATTGCGCAACAGTGGTACCTTCTATTATACAATATATTTTGGATAAAATCCTTGTAGCCGAGTTTTGTTCGAATAATCTGAAAAAATAGTTCTACGAGTAAGATCGTTCTCAAATCTAGCGTATTGTTAGAATTTTTTATTTAGTGAACCCACGATTGTTGTAGTGATAATAGACTCACGCCACAGTCGTTCTTTTTGTGTTTGCAATATCTTGTAGATACGCAACAAACAACACTTGAAAACATGGTGTGAGTTGAATAATGGTGAATAAGACAAAATTCTCTAAATTGTCGCTCTGGAAGCGAATCTATTGACAAAATAAGACTAATATGCTATCGTATCATTGTGATTCACTGTTACTCGCTAAGCGATAAGTGAACATACGATCTTTGACAAGGAGGTGCCCGCACATGGCGGCACATCAGCACGGTTTGCACGCACCGGTCGCTTCGCCGACCGTTTCTGTGTCCGCTACGGCGGGCACGAACAGGCTGCATGACACACTGAACATGACCGTCTCACGGCGGGTTGTCAGGACAGTCGCAATACTCGGACTGCTGGTGCTAGTGCTGCCGGCACTGGGCTTCTCGGTCAACTACGGACCGAGCATGTCTCACCTGGGCCTGTTCTACTGGACCAGCTGGGGCAAGCAACCGACCACAGTCGGTCAAATCGTGCGGTTTGCACCGCCCGATGAGCCCGTGTGGCGGAAATATATTGGCTCGTGTGTCAAACGAGTCACTGAAATTCGCCCAGACGGGTATTGGCTCGAAGGAGACAATGCTGAGCAGTCGAAAGACTGCCGCGACTGGGGTAAAGCAGTCCCAGCCAACCATGTGGCGGGAGTCGTAACATGGTGTTGGTCTTGGGAACGGGCCAGGCGTACACGAACGCCGGAAGGACGGCTGCGTAATTGGGTGGACTTCCACACTGGACCAGTGTCCGTGAGATGGAACCCAAGAGATGTCCATGTCTGGGCAGAGCTCAAAGGTGATCAGATGGTCATCCACTCATGGTACAAAACAGTCTTTGGCCCAAAGAAGTTCGACGACATCCCTGTCGGAAACGACTTCTGGAACCCTGATGGCAGTGTTACCTACACGTGTCTAACCGGTGCTGGCTATCCATCGCTCAGGCGATGGTCACTGGTCGGTGGGGAAAAGGTCGTGAAGGAGTGCGTGCCGAATGTCGTCGAACGAAAGCTCGGTGACGGCACGACTCTAAGAGCCTTCTCGTCAGAGCAAGGCTTGGATCCCTGTCATGCATTTGATGTGGTTGGCTGGGGACCGGTTATGGCATCGAGTACAGCCGGTCATTTCAACCGCCTAGATGTTGACTATCTCCTACCAAGGAAGGTGTGTCAGATCTCGGCGACGTGGACAGGCGGTGAGAGCTTGGCCGTTTTTTGCTCAGACGACGGCAGTTTGTGGCAAGAAGTGTGCCTGTTTCCGCCACCCCCACCCTGTGGTGAGGCTGTGACGATCGTGCTGAAACGGCCGATCAGCTCAAAACACTGGAGGTTCGAGCTGGTCAATGACAGATCGAGCATTGAAGGCGGGATGACACTCGCCAAGCTCCAGCTTAGGTAGCTCCGGTCATCGTGGCTAGAGTCACCTCTTCGTGATCCCCGTTCGCGTGTAGCGAACGGGGATCCTCTGTTTTTACCGCGTATTAATAAATGGTTTAGGATATCTTTAATCAAATCCTAAATTTGTTGTAAACAAAAATAAGAAGTATAATACATATGGCTCGAAAATATTTATAGGTACGTGGGAGGGACGTGTTCTCACTAGTTCGAATTTTCAAATCTTGGCTCAGAAAAATGAAGGGGCAATATCTTTTTTCGCGTTCACTGACAGTGTCTGGCGGGCCTTTTCGGGATGGAAATAAAGAGCTGAACTATATAGAGGACTGGAAAGGTTTGCTTGAAGAAAGAATTGCACGAAGCCACCATAGTACGAAGACAATAGTGCCAGCTTTTCGTGGACTTCATTATCAGTTGAGCCGAAAATATCATTGGTATCATCAGTGGCATATGTGGCGATTTGCATCACTTGCACACGCGACAATTTTGACTGCTGCAATCGCTGCGGGCACTGTCTTCGGACTGAGATTGAGTATACTGCAAAATCCAGTCCAAAGTGTTCGAGCAGATTCTGGTTCACAAACAATCACGTCCCAGGCAGACTGGGAGGCTGGGTCGGGCACAAATGTTGACACCACATCTTCTCCTGGTTCTCTTAAAATTGATGATGTTTTGCTTGGAATAAAATACGACCTTTCTTCCGGCGTAATAACCAGTGATCCGTCCCTAGGAAATGAAAGTAATGCAATTGATGGCAATTATTTGACTTACTGGGGGCCAGTTACTGACGTACCGGTCACCGGGTCACCGTCAGGAATGAATAACTGGACGATTGATATAGGGAGCCAGATATCTGTAGGCAGAGTTGTGACAGAATATGAGGGGGGAGAAGATCTTCGACTATCAGGTTCGAATGATGGCTCAAACTGGGATGTTGTATACGATTTTTTAGGTCCGCCTTCGCAAGTATTTGATATTACTCTGGGATCAGTCGCAACTTATCGGTACTGGAGAGCAGAATTGTGGGCCGCTTGTTGTGAAGCTCCTTATACGATGTCTCTGGATGAATTAGAGTTATATTCCGTTTCGAGTGCTTCATCAATTTCATCAAGCACTCAGCTCGACGGAACCAGCGGTATCCAGCAGTGGACAACCTTTGTACCCAGTGGGACAATCCCAGCCAATACATCCATTGATTTTAGATTTCGGACATCTGCCGACTCCACGACCTGGGGCTCTTGGACTGCCTCCACTCCATATTCTGGATCAATA
>PEZW01000020.1:1021-26588 GCA_002773985.1 Candidatus Berkelbacteria bacterium CG10_big_fil_rev_8_21_14_0_10_43_13 | reverse complement strand
CCCCAGAATTAAGGCTTCTGCATAACGACAAGATCAAAAACATCTACAGATTTATCCAACAAAGCTAACTGCACTTTTATTTTGGAGATGACAATCACCCTGACAAAACTTGACAAATTCAAAATTATATGATAAGATAGCAACATCCTGTAATTGACCTCATGATTCAGTTCTCGATATTTAGCTGGTTGCCCCTGCAATCATTGCACGATCTCTAACATTCACCTTTAATATATTGGCGTTTAAACGACCAACGGTAGAATCACTTCAAGATCTCATAGCGACTAGTTATCTAAAAATTTTGCATTTTTTGCGAACACGCTGATTTTTTGGCTCATTCTGAGTTATGTTTATAATCCGGCACTGATATATAGCAATATAATTTGCTAGCTGCTGGCACTTCGAGACTAAATGAAAAATTAGCTGTTTGCGAAAAACTGTTCCCTAAATTACCATCTGATTCATTATCAATTCACAAATAGTTTTACATAAATAAAAACGCCACAAGAGTGGTGTTTTTATTTTGGAGCGGGTAACGGGAGTCGAACCCGTGTCTCATCCATGGCAAGGACGTATATTACCGCTATACTATACCCGCATCTCAGCCTTCGGCTGGAATTTCTAAATTCGAATTTCTAATTTCTAAACAAATACCAAATTACCAAATTTCAAACAAAACATCAATCAGAACAATTGGAGGCGTGGGCGGGAATCGAACCCGCGAGTGGAGGTTTTGCAGACCTCTGCCTTACCACTTGGCTACCACGCCGAAACCAATGATGCGGCCTGCCATGAGCCCCAAAGGGGACCCCTTGGGTCGAGCATAGCGAGTCGAATGGTGCCGATGGACAGAGTCGAACTGTCGACACAAGGCCCCGAAGAACAAATCAATGATTTGTTTACGGGGTAAAATTTTCAGCCTGTCCCGTAAAAATTTCTGGTGCTCGGGGTGAGAGTCGAACTCACGACACAAGGATTTTCAGTCCTCTGCTCTACCGCTGAGCTACCCAAGCCGAAATTTTCTACGGGATCCTCTGCTCTACCGCTGAGCTACATCGGCGTTATTGAAAACAACAAAATATTAGCAGAAAATAACGCTCTAGGCAATAATGTGTATTGATATCTCTGTTAATTTCGAGTAATTTAGAATTAATCTAACGAAAGAAAATATTATGAGCAAGAAGAACAAAAAGTTCAAAAAGCACACTCACAAACACAGTTCGAGTCAGGTCCAATCGACAGGCTTGAAGCTCGAGACTCGTAGTTCGGAGCTAGAGACTGAGAATTTGGAATCAGATGTTCAAGAATCAAGTTCTGAAATTCGAAAATCTAATTCTCCACTTCCAGTAGCCGACCCCGAAATCGCCATACTAGACGAGCGTTACACCTACGTTCGCCGTGACGTCCGAAAATTAATGATCGTTTTAGCCGTACTTATCGTGCTGTTTGTCGCAACCTATTTCCTCAACACCAAGACAACAGTTCTCGACAACTTTGGTGATTGGATCTATAAGGTGGGACATTTTTCAATCTAAAAGTTTTTAAAGTTAGAAAGTTTATAAAGTTCATAAAGTAGGCACTCGAAGATTTAGCTCAAAGTTTTTATCAGACCTGAGAGCATTTTAGAGATCTCAGTTGTCTGAACAGATAAAAGATCGAGCTGTTTCTTGTTTATATAACCCAGCTTCTCTGCGAGATACAACATCGAACGAACTTCTCCACATGAACCTTTTGCGATATACAAAAGTTTTTTAAATTCCTTATTACCCATTCTTTCAAAACCTTCGGCGATATTATTCATGACCGAAACCGCCGCCCTCTGAATTTGGTCTCTAAATGAATAATCTCGAATATTTCTAAAACAACTATAGCATTCGATCACTAGGATTTGAGACTTCTGCCACACAATAATATCTTCAAATTTTTCAAATCTCATCCAGTCCCTCCACTTTATAAACTTTCCTACTTTACGAACTTTACAAACTTTCTTACTTTCCCACTTTATAAACTAGTAACTCTTTTCTTTCGGCCGATACTGTAATGCTTCGGCTATGTGGTTTGAAGTGATCTCCTCCGAACCTTCAAGGTCGGCGATAGTTCGGGCTAATTTTAAAAGACGGTGATAGACGCGAGCGGACAGTTTCATCGACTCGACCGCTTGGCCGATTAATTTCTCTGCATTATCGGACAGTTTACAAAAACTCTTGACCTCGCGTGCGCCCATTTCAGCATTAGCTTTTTTCTTTGATTTGCAAAAACGCTTGCGCTGGACAGCTCGAGCTTTTTCAACACGTTCTTTGACTTTGCCTGACTCCTCCGCCACCTTCTCACTCGCCAATTTCTCATACTTAACTCGCGGCACTTCGATATGAATGTCGATCCGATCAAGGATGGGGCCGGAGATCTTTTTCTGATAGCGAATTATCTGTGTCGGCGTGCAGATGCAATGTTTTTCCGGATCGGACAGATAACCGCAAGGACAGGGATTTTGCGCCGCCACCAGCAAAAATTCTGCTGGAAATGTCAGCGAGCCGGTCGCCCTCGAGACAGTGACGATGCCGTCCTCAAGCGGCTGACGCAGAGCTTCGAGCACGCTCCGTGGAAACTCTGGAAATTCGTCTAGAAAGAGAACGCCTCGATGGGAGAGGGAGATCTCGCCAGGCTTCGGCCAGGTGCCTCCGCCGACGATCGCTACGCTCGAAGTCGTATGATGCGGCGAACGAAATGGTCGCGATTTTATCAAGCTTGAATTGGAATTAAAGAGACCGGCGACCGAATAAATTTTCATCACCTCGAGCATCTCATCCTCGTCCATCTCAGGCAGTATCGTCGGCAAACTTCGCGCTAGCAGAGTCTTACCTGACCCGGGCGGGCCGGAGAGGAGAATGTTGTGGTGACCGGCAGCAGCGATCTCCAGCGCTCGCTTCGACTGCTCCTGACCAGCCACATAGGCAAAGTCAAATTGCAATTCCTCTCTGCTCGGTACTCGGGACTCGGTACTTGCTACTTTTTTATGAACTTGAATTATTTCTTCCCCTCTTAAATGTTTGATCAGCTGTGTCAGCGACTCGACTGGCAAAACTCTGAGCCCTTTGATAAGTGCCGCTTCCTCGGCATTTTCCGTCGGGACAAAAATAGTCTCATAGCCGTGCTCCATCGCATACATCGCAATCGGCAAGACACCGCTAACTGATCGCAATTTGCCATCAAGCGACAGTTCGCCGATGAAGATCGAAGTTTCAAAATCCTTGACCTGATCGAATTGCTCACCGGCAAGTAAGATGCCGACCGCGATCGGCAGATCGAAGCTCGGCCCCTCTTTCTTAATATCGGCTGGAGCTAAATTAATAGTTAACCGATGTTGCGGGAAGAAAACTCCGGAATTTTTGATCGCCGCTCGCACCCGCTCCTTGCTTTCCTCGATCGCCTTGTCGGGCAAGCCGACAATAGTAAAAGAGGGCAAGCCGGCCCCAATATCCACTTCAACTTCGACTAAATATGAATCGAGCCCTACGGTAGCAGCACTAAAAATCTTTGCGACTTTATTCATCTCCCCTCCAAATTAGGACAAAATATGACTCTAGTATAATCTTTTTTTTCAAACTTAAAAACCCGCCGAGGAGGGTTGCTATTATCAATAGCAACTAAATTAGTTAAAAAAAATCTGGTCGCCACGCATACGCATGACTTAGATCCTAGTAAAACAGATCGCTAGTGAATCTAAAAATTTCTTGATTGCTAATAAGTTTTGGTGGAGTACTAATAAAATCTAGGGCCTCAATACTCTCATTTTCGTCCAGTATTTCGACCTCCTTTCCGCCAGCCTTCTGAATCCAACGCTTACAATAAAGATCAAAATAATCGAAAAAAAATTTCTCAATCAAAAAATCAGGGGTTTGCTGTTTTTTATTTTGTACGAACCTCTGTCGTGCAATTTCATAGTTCGATTTGAGATGTATATAGTGTGTCGGAATTACGATTCTTTGCTTTTGAAGCATGTCTTGCAATAAACCAAGAAAATTTTCCCGCATATCCAATTGACCCATTCGTTCAAAAGCATAAGTAAAAGCCGAGAACGAAACAAAACTCCGATCCAATAAATTTACACCGTCTTTTAAATATTCAATCCTCAAAAAATCCGACCTGACAAAGTCTAGATGAGCCGCAGGAAGAGTTTTGCGGTGCTCTATGGCCGAATTGCTTACTTTCAAAAAATCGCTATGCTCTGGAATATAATTAAAGGATTTTTCCTTCGCCAATTTTTTTAGGAAAGTGGTCTTGCCCACAAAAACATTCCCATCAAACGCTATATTTATTTTGCCAGTATGCATTTTTGACATAATTTTGGCGCTTCCTCATTGGGAGAATAGATTTTTTTTCTTATATCTTGATATTGAGCGGAGTCCCAGACTTCCTGTATCGTTTGAACGTTGAGATCGCCCATCACAAAATGTTGTTTCCAATCCATACAACAAAGCACTACCCTGCCATCGAATAATACATGTAGGCGCATTAGTGGCCTGTCTTGATAACACCCCACCACTTCAGTTTTACTAAACTTATTCGAATATTCCTTCACATTCCCTCCCCGATCGAAGAAGCCCCAGAGTTTAAAGCTAACAAAATTATCTTTGCAGTATTTTTTTGCCAAACCAATATCTTCTTCTGATAAACCTGGATACGCCACCATGATAATACTGAGATGATCGATGTTTGCTCGGAGTTTTTTGTCTTTTACTAGACAGTCGAGATTATTTTTAACGACTGGCCAGTCAAGTCCGGGCATCACCTGTTTGTGAGTAATTGGCCTAAAGCCAAAAATACTGACTCTGAGATCGTGAATGTTCACCCCTTGTAGCTGGTTCTGAATTTTTTTGGTCAAGCACTGACCGTTAGTCGAGATCTCAATTTCATTATTCGGGCAAATGTTATTTATCAGCTTAAGTCTCTTAACTATTGTTCGATCAAGAAAAGGCTCATTATTAAAATATGGGACAATTTTCGTTTCAGGATGAGCATGAATTTGATTGATGATACTCTCAAATAAACTCTGAGACATCACACCGGATGGCAAACTACCACTCACTTCCCTGTATGGACAAATCGTACAGCCACTATTACAATAGGAGTTTGTCTGAATTTCAATTGCCCGAGGAAATTGATCATACTGAATCATTACGCGATCCTATCTATACCGCGATAAATCTCATCGACAGTCTCTGCTCCACCGAGATTCTTGATTTGCGACAAAATTAAGGCGTACCTAACTGCAATATCCTGGAAAACTTCAGAAAACGAACCGATAAACTCCGAGCTCAGATCAGAACCAACAATCTCAGCCACCTTTTCACCTCTCACAACTGCAGCAATTAAACTCGTAAAGTAAACTTTTAGCATTTTCATTGATTTCAGTTTAATCTTGTCAAAATCCTCAAATTTTTCTTCGACTGCCTTAAAAATGTCTGGTCGTTCACGTAAGAGTAATGTTTTCAGGACTCCAATAGTTGTAATATAATATTCGTAATTGAATGTGACATCGCCAAGCTTTTGAACGAACACTGTGTTAATAGTCCGAAAGATTTTTTCTGTTCGCGGATCCTTAAATTTATAACCGTAGGTGATCGATTCATAGCCAAGAGCAGGCTCTATTAATCTTTCATCGATCAGCTTCTTGTGTAGCAGCGTCCCCCTGATGATTCTGGCCGGTTCCAGAATCGTACCAAGACGGAACAGTTTACAAATTTCATACAAGAGATCAATATTCAGCTTGATATCTTGCGGTGTTGAATGAGGTTCAAAAACAATATATCCGATGTGTGCATTCACCTTAAGGCGATCCAGAGTTAAGGTGATTTTTTTATATTGTTCGATGCTGATTAGCTTATTGAAAGTGGATTGACTATTTCGAGACGCATTCTCTAATCCCAAAAAGATCCTGACTAGACCGGCTCGAGTAAGCAGTTCGAGCACATTTTCGTCGATAAAAGGCTCACAACGAAGATAAACATAAAACCGTATTCTTAATTTACGTTTAATGACTTCTCTCGCAAAATCGATCAACCGCTGATTGTCGTGTTTATTTCTCCAAAAAATTGTGTCATTGAAAATAAATAGAGTCTTGCCCAGCTTTTTATGGATCTGCTCCATCTCATCGACAACAAGTTTGGAATCTCGAAAATTAAAGATGATTTCATTGCCGTTGCCCTTCCAATATCTTCCGACATGGCAGAAACTGCAACTATAAATACAACCGCGAGACGCTTCAATGTTGATATATTTTCCCCTCTCTCCAATCTCCACATCTCGTGCCGGAAAGGGTAAATCACTCAAACTAATATTTATTTTCCTCTCGATCTCACAAAGACCCCCGCTAGACAGACGCCAAATTCCCCCTCTGGTATCTCGCCATTTTCCTTTCTGTGCAACGGCAGCTATCAATTCAGAAGCAGTTTCCTCTGGCTGACCCAGAATAACACCGTCCAGCCAAGCGTTTTGCTCAAGCATTGATCGCGAGTTAATCGAAGCAAACGGCCCACAGAAAAAAACCCGACGCGCGACCCCGAGTTTCTTCAGTTTTCTCAATATTGGAAACATCAAGTGATAATCCTTGAAATTTGGTTTGGCTATCACAACAAACTTTTTATCTTCGCCAATTATTGCCGTTGGATTATGAAGTCCACTAGATTCCCTCTCTAGAAAACATAAATCGGCTTCAAAATTCTTCGTCCTGAGATAGGCCGCAATCGATCCCATAGTTAGGGAAGCTCCTGATTGCGAGAAAAGACTCCGAAAAAACACCAGTTTTGTCTTCATCTCTCATTTCCATATTATTTTAATTGACTGTATAATATTTAAATCGTCCCACAAAGTCAACTACGAAATATTTTTGCTAGAAAAGATTTTTTTTGCTAGAATTTAGTCACAATTTATTACTTGAACAACAAAATGAAAACAAGGTTAATCGTCCACAGTCTGGTAACGAACGAGAACTCAGAGATTTTACTTTTGCGTCGTTCCAAATACAATGATGTCCTGCCAAATCTCTGGGATATCCCCGGGGGCTCAGTCGAAGAAAACGAGACTGTCATTCAGGCTCTAGCTAGAGAGCTTCTAGAGGAAGCCGGAATCAAAGTAAAAAACGAGCAAATATTTTTCTTTCAGGAAAATCTGGATTTGGCCAAAGACACTCATTTTATCAAATTGATCTACTTGTCCGACCTGGATAGCTCAAACCAAGTCAGGCTCAACAAGGAAGAACATGATCGGTATCGATGGGTATCTCCAAAAAAAACGGAGGATCTCGATTTAGTTGATTATTTGAAAGATTGTCTCGCAAAACTGGACGAAAAATGATAAAACCATCAAGATGTATGATTCATTTCAGTGCGGTTCTTTTGAATTTCCTTGCCCGTAAAATGTTTACGAGTTGCAAGACCAATCGCGCGAAGTGCCGATAGACCATGGAGAAGATAAGCCAATCCAGAACCGATAACTATTTGGGGTATGTAACTCAAGCGCCTCTTCTTTAAAGACTCGTCTTGCTCCATTTCTAGAATGAGTAGATATGCAAATAAGTCAGGAATGATGAGATAAAAAAGATATGCCAATATCCATAGAGCTAAAGTACTGCGAAAACCGAGGAGGATACCAAAAAAAATAATGGGGCCGATAAGCCAGTATATTGCAAACATTAAGAAGCGTGCACTCAAAATTGCCAACTTCAGCCGGTCAATATCCCCTTTATGTTTATTTATTATTATTCTGTAGTAAACATATGACTGTAATGGGCTAAAGAACCAAATTGACTTCTGAATAAATAAGGATCTGATCGAATCAGGCGAATCAGATAAGTCAAAAAAAGGGATGGGTGTGATCGGAATCTCAAGTTGGTTCAGCTCCAGCCCAAACTCTGCATCTTCATTCATTGTTACTTCACTCAGACAAGTCACTTTTTCGTATACTGCTCTGGTAAAAAACAAGCCATGTCCAACACAGTAATTTGCCGGATATAAAAATCTACGAACAAGTTGAGGCAATTTTTGAGCTGGTAACTGCCTAAAAGTGTTATACATCTCGATTGCTAGACTCCATCGCGTTTGCCAGAGAGCGGCACTGAACAGAACGGAGCCTGTCCAGAAGTTTTTTGTTAGAACTATATGATTTTTCAGATAATTTCCGTGCTGCTGAAACACGGCTAGATCAGTCTGTGTCGACGCAAAGGTATCTATGTAATCCAATGTTTTTGGGTGTGGTTTTGAGTCTGCGTTGTAAATACCGAAGAAGTCTCGGCTACCAACATTTTTTTCGGCACAGATACCCTTGACAGCAAAGTTGATCTGATGAGCCATTTTACCATTCTCGTGTGGGTAATGATAAGTAGTTACCTGATTCGGGTATTTTCTGCACAGATTGCGAACACAATCAATCGTGTCTTCTCTGTCCAAAATCAACTTCCTTATCGCAGACCTAGTTAAATTATTAACTTTGGTTTGCTTTTTTATTGTCCCTAAAAGATGATTTTGGGCAAATATTTGAAGGTCAGAGGCATCTTTTAGGTCATTAAGCACAGAAAGGTATTTCTCGGTATTACTCTTGAAATAGGCTTTTTCTCTTTCTGTCGTAACCAGACATAAGATAACTTTTCTCGATTTACAGAATTTTTCAATGAAATATTTGACAGTTTGAGGTAGTCTAGCAACCTCATCAATTACTGGAATAACGATGAAGAAATTTCTATTTTGGCGCTTGCTAGCAAATTTGCGCTGTTTCCTTATCCAGAGGTATGACACCGAAAGCCGCTCGCAATATCCCATTCCGACCAGACTAAATACAATCGAGGCCAACCAAATTAAATTCATTTTATTTTTCTCCTTTGGAGGGCAAGCATATTTCGGCTCACCCTCCAAACTGCGCGAGCTCGTTCGAGTCAAAAAAGATTCGGGCTTCCCGCAAGGCGTCGGACACAGAGTCCGAGACATGGATAAGATTGACGACACTCGCCTGCTCTCCCTCCATCGTAAAGTCCGCTCGAATTCTGGCTCGAAGAGATAGTAGATCGTCGGTAAGCCCGCTCATCTCGACTATAAGACAGATGCATTCCCCCGACAGCATGTATTTGAGGAGTGCTGTTTCCCACTCAGGAGTGCAGAAGTACGGATACAACCTCCGGACATCTCGCTCTGTCAGCTTCACCCGACGGGTGGCAACAATCCTGACACCTGCTGTTTCCAATGCCTTGATTATCACCTCGTCGAGATTTCGCGCCAGAGCATCGGGCTTAAGGATGACGAAGCCGAGATTGAACTCAGCCGACTCTTGGTCAATCGGCTCCCTGTCAATTACGCCACGCCAGTACCTCTTCTGTCCATCTACGAGGATATACTCGCCAACGGCATCCGCATCAATCACTCCTTCAGTGTCAGGGCCACGGTAGTACTTCGCCGGCTGACCAGACTGTTCCACTAGCACAACTCGACGGTTCTCCTCATCGAAGAACCATCCGCTGATAGTCTTCAATGTGGCTGCCTCCTTTGTGCGTAGCTACTTATGCTATACCGTAATACTGTAGCCTTGTCAAAATATATTTGTCAAAATATATTCTTGTATTATTTATTTCGATGTGCTAGAAAAAACATATGAAAGAGATCACTTATATAACAAGCAATCACGAAAAATCAAACGAAGCCAAGTTAATTGCTGCCAGATTTGATATCAACCTCATCCCAAACCTAGATCTTGGTATCGATGAAATAAAATCACTAGATCAAAGCGAGGTTTCCGAGGCAGCGGCAAAACGGGCATTCGCAATTTTACATCAACCACTCATCACAGACGATGCTGGACTCTACATCGAAAACCTCAATCAGTTCCCTGGTGCGTATACAAAATTTCTCTTCCAAACAATTGGTGTTTCCGGACTCTGGCGCATTATCAATCAAGACTGTATAAATGCAACCTGGAAATGTTTCCTTACCTACATAGACGACACAAGAATAATTACTTCGATTGGACAATTAAAGGGTCAGCTTCGCACAACCCAAAACCCAGAGTCTTCAAAAGCATCTAACTACGATTCGATTTTCTTTCCAGAAAAATATGATAAGCCATTGCAAAAACTTTCTTTGACTGAAAAGTCAACTATTTCTCATCGAAAAGCCGCGTTCACAACTTTATTCGAAAAATTAAACAAGGACGATTAATGGAAAAAATTTTTTTTGTCGAAAACACAATCGGGTCGGCTTGGTTTCGTATTCTGAACCTCATAGTCGAAACTGGCAACGACTTCTACGACGAGGGTAGACCTCTACGCGAGCTAAACGGAATCAAGCTAACTATTAGGAGGCCTGATCACAAAGACGGCTTTATCTGGTCGGTTGGAAACAAAAAAGTTATCGAGTTGTTCCGAAAATCTTTTCTTGGCAGTGAAAAGTGGCTGGAAGATGTTGATATTGTCCAAAACTTTGGCAAAAACGACGCAATTTCTTATTCTGTTCGCCTGTTTGATTATGAGGGTTTTGACCAGGTTGAAAATATAATTGAGAGATTAGTCAAAATTCCTGAATCAAAACGCTGCATGATAATAACACCACTACCTCATCGAGACTGGAAACTTGATTACCTACCATGCATTGATACCATTCATTTTCTTACCAGGGAAGATAAGATCAACACCTATATCCATTGTCGTGGTCTCGATTTTGCTCAAAAAGCATATGCGAATTTTATATGTCTTGCTGAACTACAAAGTTATGTTTTGAATGAAATTATCAAAAGAGGTGGATCAAAAAAATACCGGCTCGGAACCATGGATATTATGATTGATTCGGCTCATATTTACAGCGATACTCTCCCTATCGCAAAAAAGTTAATTGAAAAAGGCAGGAAGTACAATGAAAAGAGCGGTGCTTAAAAAAAAGAGTAAGGAGTTAATTCTACACTCACTTACTAAAAAAACGAAGGAAAACATTGCGATCATCAAGAGTATTGAGAATTTCTTTATACAAATGCGCGGTTATGTCTTCAAAATGCCAAAGCCAGGAACTCCTGTCGTTGTCAGCCTTTCCGGCGGAGCAGACTCTGTCATCACTACTGCAATTCTCCTTGAAGAGTATGGTCTTGAAGTATTCCCTTTTTTTATCTCCAGAGGACAGAAGGCGGAGAAACCAGAGTTAAAAAGCGTAAAATATTTTTCAAAATATTTTTCAAAACACTATCCCAACCTCTATCATAAACCGGTTATAATGTCTGTACCAAACCCAGCAAGCGAAATTAAGCATCTTCTCAAAGAGAGTTTAATCGAAGGAACTGGCTACCCGATGCGCAACTCGATCATTATTGAGTATGGAGCCCAATATGCTTTCGGACTGGGATCGGAAGGAGTTCATGTCCGCAACATTTTTTGTTCTTTTGTTGCATGTGATGGCGACTTCGGTGCTCAGACCAGCATGACGGGGCTTCGCTCTCTGATGCAACATATTTGTATCGACATGGGCGACATGACCTGGCAAGTTACAGCATTACCACTAGAAAAGGAAATGGGGTTTTACCTTGATAAAGACGACTTGCTGAGATGGGCAAAATCAGTTGATTTGCCAGTTGAAAACACGAGGTCATGTTTCGGTTCACAAGAAAAACATTGTGGAGTCTGTTATGCCTGCAAGCATCGCAAAATCTCCTTCGAAGACGCGAGATTGGAAGACAAAACTAAGTATCTTGATACGCGCGCTTCAAAAGATTTGCCCTAAGAAGACTCTAGCTTTTTATGAGTCTGTTTCTTGAGTCCTCTCCACCAGCAATTGGTGAAGTCATCGTCTTCCTTTACCAATTTGAGTATCTTTTTCGCGCTTGGTGTCTCAACTGCCTCTTCGACATTTTTGAACCAATCCATCGATCCGGCATAGCCACGCTCGGCATAGATTTTGGCTTGAAATGCCATCTCCAGCCAATCGGCATCTTGAGCAATTACTCCTTCCTTCGAATTGCGTTGTCTTTTTTCATTCAGCAGGCTGGTCGTTTTTTTGGCTAAACCATCCGACAAATTACTGAAATGTTCATTTTCGGCTTTTTCCTCGGCAGCATGAGAATCAATATAACGAGAAGATATTTTATGATGATCACCTATTCTGCACTCGTGGTTATCATGAAAAAGATTCATGGCAGCAGCCTTAAATGGATCACAGCCCTCCAGCTCAGCCAGAACAAAAGCAATTTGAGCAGCAACACAGGAATGATCAGCAATTGAGTCGGGAAATTCGACACCAGCTAGCCTCACACCCTCATGCTTGACTCTCTTTGTCATCTGAATCTCTGAAAAAAACTTTTTAATATTTCTTGTGTCGCTCGTCATTTTCTACTTCTCTATTAGATTAAAATATACGACTGTAATCTACCATTTATGGGGCATAGTTTCAATAAATATCTTCTCTCATATACAGTTTTTTTTGCCACACACGCTCCTTGCTCTCTTCAATCGCTTTGTCGGGCAGACCGGCACCAATGTCCACCTCTACCTCTACCAAATACGAGTCTAAACCAACAGTCGCAGCCGAAAAGATCTTGGCGACTTTATTCATCTCCCCTCCAAAAACATTAGAAAAATACTTGTTGCTTTATGACTTACGCGTTTCGATAGTATTACAAATTTGTGTCATTCCCGCCCCGTATCAGAGTACGGGGTGAACTCCGGCGGGAATCCAGGCGAGGCAAACAACACTTAAGTATTAAGTGTAACTCAACTTGCCTAGATCCTCGGACCATGGCGTTGCCTGCCCGAGGATGACAGCAAGCGTATAGGCCCTATATTGATCTTATTGTATCAAAACTTTATCAAAATAATAATTTTACTGCCCATAAAAGCTTCGAGGACGCCGCAGTGGCGTCCTCGGGCTTATTGTCGCAAAGCGACAACGGTGTCACGGTTTGATCTTACCGAGACGTGGGCGTTGACCCGGCTCGATTAGGACGATCTGGTCCACACGACTCAGGTTGATGATGTCATGCCCTCGACCATTGTTGGCACGGTGATCGACCACATTGTCCCCTTGGAGAGGGATCTGGTCGAGCGCTTCGTCGGACAGGGTTTCAAACCCTAACGTCCCACCACCCCAATTGAGCCTGCTGAGATGTAACCCTTCAACAACATGCCTCGTCATCCGATTCACCCAGTTCTGCCGCCACCCTGACGGCATCTTCGTTTGGTTCCGCGTCACGTCACCCTAGATAGGACACGGTCAGCTACGGCACAAAACCTTTTCGCCATGTTGGCGATCAGGCCAGGAGCAAGTCTCCTTGTCTAAATTTTATTCTCAATAAAATTCAAGCAAGAAAACTTGATCGCTAGTTCTAAAAAAGGACGCCTCAGGCGCCCCCTTTTATCTCAACTATCTCAAACAAATTCAATCTCGTTCCAACCGACAAAAACTTTTTTTATTTCAATGTTTGGAAATTTCTTTGCGATGATTCCAGCAGTTTTATCAAGCTGTTTGATATGGAACTGAACCTCTTCATCCTCATTTTCAAACTCTTTACTGCCGCCATAAGCGCCACAGTCGATATGATCGATCAGAAAAAGCTGTTTGATTGAGTGCAATTTCAGTGAAGTCTCGATCACATTGCAAAAACTATTACGGTCAGACTCACAATCAATAATCGCCTTAGTTGCTCCGACTTCAGTCCGAAAATCAAAAACGCCGCCGGTTTGCTCACTCAGCCAGTCAATCGTTCTCTTGATAAAACGGCCATCGATGCACGCTACCGCCAGAACTTCCCAATGATGCAAATTTTTTAAGTCTGTCATTTTTATCTCCCTTATTTAACTAAAAATTCTAGCAGTTTTTTGTTTTTTGGTCAATGTTTTTGACGCTGTTTATCACAAAATTGTTTTCCCGTCAACTCTCCCCAGACTTGACGGTCGAGACGGCAGAGTGATAAACTGGACGCTGGCAGACATTAATGGGGTTTTTGTGAAAAAGAGTCTGATTTTTGCGTTTAGGCTTATCGGAACAATCGGTTTTGCCACGGTCATCCCGCTTGTTGCGTTCGCTCTGTTCGGTCGCTGGCTCGACGGCCACTTCAACACCGGACACAATTTTTTTTACACCGGTATCGTCGCAGCATTACCGGTGGTCTATCTGACCGTTCGCCAAGTCGCCAAAGACGCCGTCGGAGACTTCGAACAATTCAATAAAAACGAAAAACAAAAAGGTTAATCATAGCTAAACACACAAAACAAATTAAATCCTACGCTATAATAATATAATATTTTTTGTATTTTCGTATCAGTTTGTATTTTCGTGATTATTATGGAAATTAGTCTCGCAGCTGAAAAAATTGCCCACCTCGGGCCTATACCGATCACCAACTCGATGGCGACAAGCTGGATTGCCACAGCGATTTTAATTGTCTTGGGATATTTTGCCGCCCGTAATCTGAAATCTATTCCTCGCGGAATTCAAAATGTTTTCGAGATGATCGTCGAGATGCTTTTCGGTATGATCAACAGCATTTTCAATAACAAGGATGAGACCAAACGATATTTCCCCTATCTGGCAACGGTCTTTCTTTTTATTATTACCAACAATTGGCTCGGTATCTTCCCGGGTGTTGGTTCGATCGGTTTTCACGAACATGGTATATTTGTGCCGATATTTCGAAGCGGCAACGCTGATCTAAACACCACTTTAGCACTAGCAATTTTGACTATTATTTTGGTTCAGGTTTATGGTATAGTGGCGATTGGCTTCGGTTCGTATTCGAGCAAGTTTTTCAATTTCAAAAGCCCGGTTTTGTTTTTTGTCGGCATTCTTGAATTGATGTCAGAATTCTCTCGTATCATCTCCTTTTCCTTCCGTCTTTTTGGCAATATCTTTGCTGGAGAAGTTTTGCTCGGCGTCATCACCATGCTTTTGCCGTATGTCGGACCCGTCCCCTTTTACATGTTGGAGCTGTTTGTCGGTTTTATTCAAGCCTTGGTTTTCATGATGCTCGCCTCGGTATTTATCAAGTTGGCTATCACCAGCCATGACGCACATGCAGACGAGCCAGCCATCGCATAATAATAATTATTAGTAATAATAAAAATAAGTAAGGAGTTAAAAATGGAGAAAGAAGTAGTATCCGTTATCGCGGCCGCCGCGACCATCGCTATCGGCGCCATCGCCCCAGCCATGGCTATCGGTAAAATCGGCTCGACCGGTCTTGAAGCTATCGGCCGAAACCCAGAAGCCGCCGATAAAGTTCAGGGACCGATGATCTTGGCGATCGCCTTTGCTGAGGCCATCGCTATCTACGTTTTGGTCGTTGCCCTGATCGTCAAACTGGTCTAAAATTGGCGATAAACGAGTAAGCTAGTAATAATTTACAGCTTACCGTTTGTCAGCCAGTGATGAAATTGTTCGATTGCTCCATTGCTTCATTGTCGGCATAATGATGACATCTTGAGTCAAGTTGCGGCTCAACAATTGAGCAATGAAACAATGAAACAATTGAATTTTACGGAGTAAAATTATGGAAGTTTTAGGAATTGATGTAAAATTGATCATCGCTCAAATTGTTAATTTTGCTATCCTCTTTTTTCTTCTATCAAAGCTTCTTTACAAGCCGATCACCGGTCTTTTGGAAGACAGACAGACCAAAATTGACAAGGGTTTGAAAGACGCCGAAAAAGCGGCCAAGGACAGATCCGGCGCTGAGATAGAAGCTGAAAAGATTGCCGAGAAAGCCTACAAGGATGCCAACGAGATTTTGAAAAATGCCAAGTCTGAGGCTACAGCTGAAGCCGCCGCTATCATCAAAAAAGCCAGTGAGCAAGCCGACAGGATCATGGCCAACGCCAAATCCGAAGCAACTTTGTCAAAAGAAAAGGCACTCAAGGATGCCAAAACTGAAATTTCTGATGTCGTCGTTATTGCCCTATCAAAGATAGTTGGCGATGAATTGACGGAAGAACAGAAAAATAAATTGACCAGCAAAGCAATAATGGAGTTATAAAGTTCATCAAGTTAGAAAGTTCGTAAAGTTGAAAGAAAAATACTTTATGAACTTTATAAACTTTTTACTTTATAAACTAAGGTATGAAGCTTAAACCTACAATCTACGCTCAACTGCTGATCGACTCCATGGACAGCAAAACCGATACCAAAAAAGTGGCGGCTGGTTTCTGGCGATTACTCCAAAAAAACAACCAGTACAAAGATCTGGCCAAAATTCTAGCGGAAGTAGAAGTCGAATATGCCAAAAAAGAGGGTAAAATCCTAACTAAAGTTTTTTCAGAAAAAGCCTTAAACAATGCGGAAATTGCAGACATTGAGAACAAAGTCGCAGCAAAAACAGGTCAAAAAGTCATAATTTCAAATATTATAAAAAGGAATTGGGCCGGTATCGAGGTTGTTATCGATGACAAAGTAATTGATTTGAGTGCGAAAGGTAGGATAGAGAAGTTGGCAGAAAAATTACGAACGTAATATTCTGTCATCCCGGCCTGTGGCTGGAGAGCCGGGATCTTGAGCTGTCATTCCCGCGTTCAATTGTTGTCATTCCCGTGAAGACGGGAATCCAGGCGGCACAGACATTAAGGAATGGATCCCCGGGCACCACTCTTTCACCCCGCCTTGGGTCTCAGGCGGGGCAAGCCGCTGGTCCCGAGGATGACAAACAATACTATAGAATGACAAAATGAATCGTTTTGAACAAAAATAAGAAAACCAAACTTTGATTTTCTTACCTTGTTCGAAACATCGCACCTTGAAATTGAGATTTGGGAGTCCGCCCCGCCCCGTTGCCTCCCGAAGGGAGACGCCGGAGCTGAGGCGGACACTGCGCTACGGTTGAGCATCGTCCGGGCCTAGAACGTCAATGTGAGGGAATAGCGGCGGGACGATACCGGCACAGCGAAGTGCGGTTCTAGCCCTTTCCTGATCACCGACGTCCTTCAAACGAACAGCGATGGGTCTGTCTACTCCACCCCACTCGTTGACACGAAACGTCACACTGGTGAAGGTGATTCCTGCATCACGCAGGGTATCTTCGATTTCACCGAGTTCCGATCCGTGTGTCCACACGAAAGTCGGCATGGCGATCTCCTGCCCGCACAATACAATAAAAATCGCAAAAACGCAATAATGTTCTGTCATTCCCGTGAAGACGGGAATCCAGGCAGCACAGACATTAAGGAATGGATCCCCGGGCACCACTCTCGAGAACACCGCTGGTCCCGAGGATGACAATATAAATAATAACAAAAAAATAAGATAGGAAACTATTATGTCTACAAACAGTTTGATCGATGAACTTAAAAAAGAAATTCTTGATTTTGATGCCAAAGCCAAGGAGGAAACTCTGGGTGAGATCGCTGAGATCGGCGATGGTATCGCCAAGATCTATGGTTTGCGTGACGCTAAGTCCGGCGAACTGCTAACCATTGAGTCAAAAAACGGCCCTGTCACTGCCATGGTTTTAAACCTCGAAGAAACCTCGATCGGAGCCATCATTCTGGGCGCCTACGAGCATATCGAGGCTGGAGACAAGGTCAAGACAACCGGCGAGATTGCCAGTATCAATGTCGGCGAATGGATTATCGGGCGAGTTGTCGACCCAATTGGAAAAACATTGGACGACAAAGGCAATCCGCCAGCTGGCGGAAAAACCGACAAAGCGATGCCGATTGAAAAAATCGCTCCCGGTGTTATCACCCGCCAGGGCGTGACTGTCCCCCTTCAAACCGGTATCAAGGCGATCGACGCTTTGATCCCGATCGGTCGCGGTCAGCGTGAATTGATCATCGGTGATCGCGGCACCGGCAAGACAGCCATTGCTATCGACACTATCATCAATCAAAAAAATCAGCCGAAGGAACAACGACCGATCTGTATTTATGTCGGTATCGGTCAGAAAAAGTCAAAGGTTGCCAGAATTGTTGCCAAGCTCGAAGAAGCCGGTGCGCTTGAATATACGACAATCGTTCTAGCTGGCGCTTCCGACCCCGCCTCCTTCTCCTATCTCGCTCCATATGCCGGCTGTGCCATCGGTGAATATTTTCTCGACAAAGGCCGCGATGTTTTGATTATCTTCGATGACCTGACTAAGCAAGCTTGGGCCTACCGTCAGATCTCTTTGCTCTTGCGTCGCCCACCCGGACGTGAGGCTTACCCGGGTGATGTCTTCTATCTTCACTCCCGCTTGCTCGAACGTTCTTGTCGGCTGAACAAAGATTTCGGCGGCGGTTCGATGACAGCCCTTCCAATCATCGAAACTCAAGCTGGCGACGTTTCTGCTTACATTCCGACGAATGTTATCTCCATCACTGACGGTCAGATCTTTCTCGAATCAGATCTTTTCTACCAAGGTATCAGACCGGCACTCAATATTGGCATCTCTGTCTCTCGTGTCGGTGGTGCCGCTCAGATCAAGGCGATGAAGAAGGTTGCCGGCAAACTTAAACTTCAGATGGCCCAGTATCGCGAATTAGCCGCCTTTGCTCAATTTGCCTCCGATCTTGACGCTGAGACGAAGAAAACGATCGAGCGCGGCAAGCGGATTACTGAAGTGATGAAACAACCGCAATTTGAACCGATGGCAGTCGAAGAACAAGTTATCATTCTCTACGCCGCCAACAACGGCTATCTCGATGGTTATGAGGTCAAGGAGATTATCGAGATTGAAAAAGAGATTTTGACCAAAGCCAAGACCGGCCTCAAAGACGTTATTTCTGCAATCAAGGAAACGGGCGAAATGACGGACGCAAACGAAAAAAGGCTCCAAGACTTCCTGGCCAAAAACACCAAAAAAGTCGAAGAAGCCATCGTCGAGCAGACAGAAAAAGACAGTGAGAAAAAGACAAATAAAGAGAAAGAAAAGACTGAGGCAAAGAAATAGAAAATGTCAAAATCCGAATTACGAATGCCAAATAAAAATCTAAAAATCAAAGATCAAAATTACAAACATTTGACATTCAGACATTAGAGCTTGGACATTTTATTAGGAATTAGGAATTAGGAATTAGGAATTGGAGCGTAGCGACATATGCCTTCGACACAAGAATTCCGCCGGAGAATCAAATCCGTCAACAACACGAAGCAGATTACCAAAGCGATGCAGATGATCGCCAGTATTAAGATGCAAAAAGCGGTCAAAACCATTCGTTCGGCCAGAAGTTACATCCAAAACTCCTGGAATATTTTAGGTATGTTGGCAAAATTAACCTCACCGGAAAAACATCCCCTGCTTCAATCCCGTCCGATCAAGAAAATTGGTGTCATCGTCATCACCTCCGATCGTGGTCTGTGTGGCAGCTACAATACAAATATTTTGAATAAAGCACTCTCATATGCCAAGGGCGAGATCAAACTTGGTGTTGAAACCGATGTCATCGCTGATCTTGACCTGGTTTCGATCGGTCAAAAGGGCACAAACTTTATCAAGACGATGCCAAAGGGCGAGCTCCTGGCAGAATTTAGCGGCTTTGGCAAGGAGATCGAATTTGATGAGACAAAACCGATTGCCAAATTGATGATCGACGATTATATCTCCAAAAAATACGATCAGGTCGTCGTCATTTACTCCCACTTCGAATCACCGCTAAAGCAAACTCCTGTTGTCAAACAGATTTTGCCGATCACCAAAGACCATATCGATATTCCCGAACTGTGGGAAAATGCTGAGGAGACAGAGAAGAAAATTGAATATAAATTTGAACCAAGTCCAGATGAAATCTTGGAGCGAATTTTGAATCAGTTTATCCGAATGCAGATTTTTGGCGCAGTTTTAGAGTCAAACGCTTCCGAACACTCCGCCCGGATGTTTGCGATGCAAAGCGCCACCGACAATGCTTCGGACTTAATTTCTGAGTTGCAGCTTGTTTATAACACCGTTCGTCAGGGCAACATCACCCGTGAGATCGCCGAGATCAGTGGAGCGGCAGAAGCGATGAAGTAGTCCTTTTTTTGAAGGGGAGGACAGGTGAGGTTTATTAATTTAGAAAGTTCCATTGTTCCATTGTTTCATTGTTCAATTGTTCAATTGTTTCATTGTTTCATTGTTTCATTGTTTTAACACCAGAAGAAGTTTGGTTGCCCAGCAATGTAACAATGCAACAATGTAGCAATACATTGAATCGTTCCTTGAAAATGATGATGGGCGCAGCGGCAATCGCACCCACCACCGCGCCCCTGTTGGCGCTGTTACCCTCGAGTTGCGAAATGACCACGCAGCTCCTGCTCTGTCAGAAGCCTGACATCTGCGCGACTCTGCATCGTCATCGGATACAGGACTACGCGATAGCGTATCTCGCGGCCAGGTGAATTCAGAATGTACCCGTTCTTGAGTGCTTTTTGCATTACACTCTCTGCGGTATCATTCTTCACCACAGAAACGTAATCGATTGGTGGTCCCACTGGGGTTTTTCTCACAGCCCTACTCCTTGCGTCTGGGGCTCTTGTCCCCTGAAGCGTTATCAGATTTATACAACAAAATTATTAAATTAGCAACCGTAAAATGTCATCCCGCACTGTAAGCTAGAGATGCGGGATCTTAAACTATTAAATAGCACAAGATCCCGGCTCTCAAGAACAGGCCGGGATGACACACAAGAAAAGGAATATTATGAGTATCAAAGGAAAAATCACCCAGATCATCGGCGCCGTCATTGATGCGCGCTTTGACGAGAAGTTGCCGGAAATCTATGACGCGCTTGAATGCGAGTTAAATTTATCCTCAGCTAAAGCTACGGAGGGCAAGCACAATCGGCTGGTTTTTGAAGTCCAGCAGCACCTTGACGAAAAGACCGTCCGAGCAGTAGCGATGGGCTCGACTGACGGACTTCAGCGCGGCACTGAGATTACCGCCACCGGCGGTCCGATCAAGGTCCCCGTCGGCACGACCTCACTTGGTCGAATGTTGAACGTTATCGGCGAACCGATTGACGGCAAACCAGCGCCAAAAGCAACTGATTATTATCCAATTCACCGACCAGCTCCCGAATTTGCCGAACAAAATACCAAAGTTGAAATCTTCGAAACCGGCATCAAAGTTATCGACCTGATCGCGCCGATCACCAAAGGTGGCAAAGTCGGACTCTTTGGCGGTGCCGGTGTCGGTAAAACCGTTCTGATCACCGAACTTATTCGCAACATCGCCTCCGAACACTCCGGCCTGTCGGTTTTTGCCGGTGTCGGTGAGAGAACTCGTGAAGGAAACGATCTTTACAACGAGATGAAAGAGTCCGGTGTTTTGGAAAAAACCGCTCTCGTCTTCGGTCAGATGAACGAACCACCTGGAGCCAGAATGCGTATCGGTCTGACCGGTCTGGCTCAAGCTGAATATTTTCGTGACGAGGGCAAAGACGTTCTTCTCTTCATCGACAATATTTTTCGCTTTACTCAGGCCGGCTCCGAAGTTTCAACTCTACTTGGTCGTATGCCATCCGCTGTTGGTTATCAGCCAACTTTGGCCGAAGAGATGGGTCAGCTTCAGGAGAGAATCACTTCGACTAAGAAAGGCTCTATCACCTCGGTTCAAGCCGTTTATGTTCCTGCTGATGATCTGACCGACCCGGCTCCGGCAACGACTTTCGCTCACTTGGACTCAACTGTTGTGCTTGATCGTTCCCTAACAGAGCTGGGAATTTACCCGGCAGTTGATCCACTTTCTTCTACTTCGGCAATTCTTGATCCAAATATTGTCGGCGAAGAACACTATTTTGTTGCTCGTGAGGTTCAACGTATACTTCAACGCTACAAAGACCTGCAAGATATCATCGCCATTCTCGGTATGGAAGAATTATCTGCTGAAGACAAATTAATTGTTTCGCGTGCCCGCAAAATGCAACGTTTTCTCTCCCAACCGTTTCACGTTGCTGAAGTTTTTTCCGGCATTCCCGGTGTCTACGTCACACTGGCTGACACGATCAAAGGCTTCAAAGAAATTATTGACGGCAAACATGATAGCAAAGCAGAGAGTGAATTTTATATGAAAGGTGATATTTCCCAAGTGGGAAAGTAAGAAACAAGATATTTTTAGAATACTCAAACACCAAGATACAAACATCAAAAATATTCAATTTTTCAATTTTCGAACATTCAAATCTTGGTGATTGATTATTCTTGGTTATTGTCTCTTGATTATTGGTTATTTAAGGAAATATTATGTCAACAAATTTTAATTTAAAACTTATTGCTCCCGATGGCGTCAAATACGACGAGACGGCAACAGAAGCAATTCTCCCGACCGATCTGGGACAGATCGCTATTTTGCCAAATCATATGCCCCTCATCTCCCTGCTCCGACCGGGCGAGATTATCATCAAAAACGGCACCAAAGAACATCATCTGGCGACAGAGGGCGGGATCATTGAGGTTGCCGATAATGTTGTCAAAATCTTGGCCGACACTGCCGAAGACGCCGACTCGCTCGACGAACTCAAAATTATTGAGGCCAAGAAGGCGGCCGAACAAAGTTTGCGTACTGCCGTCGATAGCGTTGACTACGCCAACGCCGCCGCCCAGATCGAGAAACAACTGGCAAAATTGCAGTTTATAAACCGACGCAAAAAATACAAGAAATAATAAGTTGGGAAGTTAGAAAGTTTATAAAGTTCAAAGTTCTAAAGTAAAAAATCCTCCGCAAAGCCGTGAGGATTTTTTCATTATATTTTTCTAGTGTCATCCTGAGCCATTGACTGAATCAGTCACTTCTAAGTGTCATCCTGAGCCATTGCGAGTCCACCGGCGAGGTGGGTTAAGCAAGGCGTGAGGATCCTGTCACACAAGCAACAAGATTTCTCCAACCGTTCGGCAAACCTCACTGGGTCGAAATGACAAAAAAAATTTAATGCTCAAGAAACAAAGCGAGCCGGAGCTACTTCGACAATCGGTCTTTCGACCTCTTGTTTTAGTTGCTCCGGCCCCGGTTGTTGGTGTGGCGATCAAGCCGCGGACGCCTCGTTGGTTTGGTTGACCTTCACCTCAACCTTCAGCCCACGCAGTTGGGCCGTGGCGACCGCCTCGTTGACATCGGCGACGAGGAAGTCATCAACTTTCACGTCGAGACATCCGCGCCGTGCATCGACCGTCACCGTGACAGGATCGATGCCATACTGCTCGAGGATGCGGTTGAAAAACCGCCTCTCGTCTTCAAGGTCGAGACTGTTTCTGCTGTCGCCCACGGTTGCTGCTTCTTGTCCGCCTCGGCGGACTGGTCTGAGATTGACCGTCCTCTGGACGGCCTGCATCCCTTCACCGCCACAGCGATCACCACCAACGGTGGCACTGTGCGGTCCGACGATTGCGATGTCAGACTTCAACTGCAGAGGAACCTTTCCTCCGCAGATCGGGCAGATATATTCCACCCCGCGCTCTCCTCCCCCTTGGGAATGTCAAAAGTATACCACTTTTTGTGGAAAAAGCAAGAGTTCCCCTCCTGAGTCAGAAGGGGTTAGGGGTGGTATGGATAAGTTTTTTTATCATACCCCACCTAGCCTCCCCTTTCTAAGGGGAGGAATTATTTGTAAGATCTGTATATTTTCGTATTCAGCGTTTACTTGACGGTGACGCTTTTTGCCAAGTTTCTTGGCTTGTCAGGATCAAGCTTTTTCTCGAGAGCGATATAGTATGACAAAACCTGAGAATAGATGATAGCAACAATTCCGGTAAATATTCCGTGGTCGCCGACAGCAAAATAGCGATCAAAAACCTGATTATTTTCATAGGAGATACCGATTACCTCCGCACCACGAGCCTTGACCTCCATCGCGTTACTGACGATCTCCTTTGCCGCACCCCCGAAGGGGGCCCCTTTGGGGCCGTCGTTGGCAACGAAGACAAGAACCGGCGTTCCCGGGGCGATCAGGGCGATCGGTCCATGTTTCAGGTCGCCACCGGCAAAACCTTCGGCATGAATGTAAGAGACTTCCTTGATCTTGAGACAGGCTTCAAGTGAGGTCGGATAATTGACACCGCGACCAATAGCGTAGATGTTGTCAGCCCGAGCCAAACCTTTTGCCACCTTCTTTATTTTGGCCAGACTGTCCTTGACCAGGATTTTCTCGGCATCAGCCTTGATCGCCTTCAACTGCTTCTTACCAGCCGCGATTTTGTTATTCAATTCGTATGAGAGCATCATAAACATCGCCACCTGTGAGAGATACGCCTTGGTCGAGAGAACACAGATCTCCGGACCGGCCTTGGTCACGATCGAATAGTCAGACGCCCGCATCAGGGACGAGCCCATAACATTTACTAATGCTAATACTTTCGCGCCGGAATCATGAGCGCTTTTGACCGCTTCCATCACATCAGCCGTCTCACCACTTTGAGAGACGCAAATGACGAGGTCGTTTTTGCCGACAAACTTAGCAAAATATGGGAATTCGCCAGCCGAAACGGGACGTAGATTGATATCGTTGTTGAGAGCGAAGATATATGATCCGTACATTCCGGCATGGAGCGCTGTGCCGCAAGCTACCACCCAGATCTGCTTGGCGCGCTTAATCATCGCCGCCGCTTTTTTCAGCTCCACATTGCTCGTTGCCGCCGTCTTGTCGAGAACCATCGGCTGCTCCAGCATCTCCTTGATCATAAAGTGCGGATAGCCGCCCTTCTCAGCATCCTCGATACTCCAAGCAATCTTGGTAATCTTTTTTTCAACCTTTTTGCCGGTCGTGATGTTGATAATCTCATAGCCTTTTTCATCAGCTTCGACCATCTCCAGATCATCGAGAAAGATCGCTTTGTTGGCATATTTCAGGAATGCCGGCACATCGGAGCCGAGATAATAGCCATCTTTGCCAATGCCGAAGACGAGCGGGCTACCCTTGCGTGCGCCGATCAGCTTCTTACCGCCCTCTACCACAATGGCGACAGCGTAACTACCCTCTAGCTCGTTGAGCACATTTCTGACCGCTTTTTTGAAATCAGGCGTCTTTTTTAGCTCTATTTGGATCGCCTGTGGGATCACCTCAGTGTCTGTCTGAGAGCGAAATTTAACGCCCTTCTTCTCCAGCTTGGCCCGCATCTCCTGATAGTTTTCGATAATACCGTTATGAACCACCGCGATTGTCTTGTCAGCCGACAGGTGCGGATGAGAATTTATCTCCGTCACACCGCCGTGTGTCGCCCAACGCGTATGGCCGATAGCAATTGTTCCCTTCAGCTCTGGCGCTGAACTCAGCTCAAAACCACCAATTTTACCAACCGCTTTGTGCAAAAGAATTTTTTTCTCACCCGGAATAGCAACTCCCCATGAATCGTAACCGCGATATTCAAGTCGTTTCAAACCATCGACAACAACCTCCGCACCATTGACGCCACCCTTTTCATCAAAAGACTTTTTGCCCACAAACCCGACAATTCCACACATATCTACTCCTTCGGAGTTAATTTCTAAATCCTAATTTCTAATTTCTAAAAAATAACTAATTTTAAATGTTTAAATCTTAAAACATTTATAATTCAAAATTGTTTTTAAATTGAAAATTTTAAATTATAAATTCGCACTTAATGCGACAGGAATATCTTAGCAAACCTTTCCATCTCTTTGTAGTCCGTAAGCCAGTTGATCTCCGGAAAACGCCTCAGCC
>PEZW01000020.1:560-999 GCA_002773985.1 Candidatus Berkelbacteria bacterium CG10_big_fil_rev_8_21_14_0_10_43_13 | reverse complement strand
TCTGGCAAATTGGTGAATTTTATACTTCAAATCCTGAGACATCGCCATAAACTCAGCCGTATTACGTATTTCGTATAAAGTATTATGCGATTTGTTCCCTAATACGTTATACGTTATACCTGATACGAGAAACTGTGTTATTAATTTGTACTCCAACCCCAGAGACAAAAGCCAATCGGAGCTGATTCCCTGGTCCAACAATGACTGCACCTCCTCCAGCATTCCTTGCTCGAACCGTTCATCGACTCGACGATCAATTCGATCGAATAACTCTTGTCTTGGTAAATCGATGGCGATTTGTAAAGTTTCAAAATCCGGCTTGACTTTTGTCGGCCGCAATCCCCCTTGTGCCAGCTCAATCGCCCTGATCAGACGGTGGCGATTTTTAGCATCAACCGTTTTGACTTTATCCGGATCTAATTTCGAAATAATGTCATTT
>PEZW01000020.1:0-508 GCA_002773985.1 Candidatus Berkelbacteria bacterium CG10_big_fil_rev_8_21_14_0_10_43_13 | reverse complement strand
CTTGTCTAGATGCTCTCTGGTTAATTTGTCATCCTCGGGACCGGCGGCTTGCCCCGCCTGAGACCCAAGTCGAGGTGAAAGAGTGGTGCCCGGGGATCCAGTCAGTGAATCCTGGATTCCCGCCATTCGACTGTCGCTCATGGTCTGAGTGGAATCGAAGACCTCCGCGGGAATGACAGGACAGGAAGCGGGAGTGAAGGTCTGTTCAAGCTCAAACCCTTCAACTAATCCTTGGACATAAAGTCCTGTCCCGCCGACAATTATTGGCAATTTCCCTCGGCTCAAAATATCTTCTATCGCCAGCCGCGCCAGTGGCAAATAATCAAACAACGTCATCTTCTCACCAGGCTCGACAATATCAATCATCCATTGCGGAATGCCGTCAATGTACCGCAAATTTGACCGCAATTGTTCTATCCCCCTCCTTTCCAAGGAGGGGTTAGGGGCGGTGAAATTATTATTTGCCTTGAATTTTGGAATTTGAATTTTGGAATTTGGGATTTTTTTG
>PEZW01000007.1 GCA_002773985.1 Candidatus Berkelbacteria bacterium CG10_big_fil_rev_8_21_14_0_10_43_13 | reverse complement strand
TTCCTTGTAGATAAATGATTGATTATTGGCTCTAGAATAGCACAAACTGGTACTTTTAGCACCCAGATTTTGATATTAAGCCCCAAATGATTATTTTATGTGCTTTAAGAATAAACCAGAAAGCAAGGAAAAATCAAATTACAAAGAGCATTTAATTTCTCGAATGTCGTATAAATCCAGAACATGGCACGATTTCGATGCCAGCTTTTTCCAGCTTGTCGAGAATGATATTGAGGCCAAGTGAATCGCTGGCCATGTGGCCGGCGATGACGATGTTTAGATAGTGCTTATTGGCTTCTTCGAGATCTTTTTCGCGAATATGCATAGCGATCTCGGTACCGATGCCGTAGTGGCTCATCCGCTCATAGATCTTCTCCGAACCGGACGTCCCGCCGGTCATACCCGAGACAACAATTTTACCGGCGCGTGATCGCTCACTACCGGCAAAAATTACCGGACCGGCATTACGTTTTGCACCTTCGGCATATTCTGGGATTTCTTTGAGTGCATCGATGATGTCGCCAACCTTTTCGATTTTTCCGCCAGCTCGCGGACTAGCCAGAAATTCATCAACAAATTTCCAGACGCAGTTGTCAGACGGTGTATGAATATTTATGATCGGGATACCAAGAAGTTTGGCAACGTCGATTGACTGATAATGATTTGCTCCGGATACTCCCTGTGACACCTGACGCAAACGATCTTCGAGCACCTTCTCGGCAATATTCTCCGGCACCCCGGCTCTCTCCAAAACATCTGTTTGAATATCCATCACTTCATGAAGATTGGTCAGTGATTTACCGATCGGATGGTGAGCAATTATCAGGTCAATATTTTTGCCGGATTTACTCAGCTCGTTTGCTAGCAAGACCTCGGCCGAATCAATATCGATCCCGACCATGACTCTTCTCACCTCTTTTTTCAGGTCGCCAAAATGAATGCCGGAATCAGAGTAGGGATTGCTCAATTTTTCTTGGTCAAAATCTGCCTGTTTCTTCTTCGACAATTCGGCAAAATCGGCTTTTCTCTTTTTCAAAATCTTAGTCACATTTGCCCGCCCTCGCGGATCATTGTCAATACCGGTTTGGATAGCTAAATTAAAAATCTGCTCAATATTCATCGTTTGTCTCCTAAAATTAACTCTGTTTTGCATGTGTTGACAATAATCAAACACCAAGATACAAGATACAAAAATATTCAATATTTCAATTTTAAAATCTTCAATTATTTGGTTACTATTTCTTGATTATTGATTATTCTTGATGTTTGTTTCTTGGTTATTGGTGATTTTCCAAGGTTTATTTAATAACTTTATCTATGATTCCATATTTAACCGCTTCTTCGGCCCGCATATAGAAATCGCGGTCGGTGTCAGCCGCAATTTTTGCCAAAGATTGGCCGGTGTTCTTGGCCAAAATTTTATTCATCTCATCGCGAATTTTGAGAATTTCCTCGGCTTGAATTTTAATATCGGCCGCCTGACCTTGTGTCCCACCCATCGGCTGGTGAATAAGGATGCGGGAATTTGGCAAAGACAATCTCTTGCCCTTCTCGCCGCCAGCGAGCAGAAAAGCCGCCATACTCGCCGCCATGCCGACACAAATCGTCGAGACAGCGGGCTTGACATATTGCATCGTGTCATAGATCGCCATCCCGGAGTAAACGCTACCGCCGGGTGAATTTATATACATCGTGATCTCCTTCTTGCTATCCTCAGCTTCCAGAAAGAGTAACTGTGCGATCACCAAATTAGCGACATCGTCGTCGATCGACCCACCAAGAAAAACAATTCTATCTTTCAAAAGTCGCGAATAAATATCGTAGGCACGCTCACCGTTTATCGTTTTTTCGATAACTGTGGGAATAAGGTAACCCATTAAAGCTCCTTCGGAGGATTAAATTTTTAATTTCTAGTTCTTAATTTTTATTCAAGTTCTAATTTTTAATGTTTAGAAATTAGTAAATTAAGAATTGATTAGAAATTAGAAATTAATAATTAGAAATTTATTTAGTCACTGTCTTGACTAAAAATTCAATTGCTTTCTTGCCGGCATTTTCATCATGATGATCGATTTTTTGGTCTTCAATGATTTTACCAAGCATCAAGCCTGTTTTGATATTTTTGACGGCGGCCTCGCGCATTTCACGACGGATATCAGTCTCAGTTTTTTTCTGACTTGATAGAAAAGTCTCGAAATTCATACCCATTTTTTCCATTTGAGCCCGGTAGTCAGCCATCATCCGGTCGATTTCTTTCTCGATCATCTCGTCAGGCACGTCGACCTTGACCAGTGGCAAAATTTTATCCAATATTTTCTGTTCAAACTCGTTTTCACTTTTTTGCTCATATTCAAGCTCTAGATTTTTCTCAATCGCCTTTTCCAATTCCGCCGCCGTCTTGTGACCAAAATCAGCAGCAAAAGTATCGTCGACTGTTGGCAAATTAATTTCTTTCAATTCCAGCAACTCGACATCAAAATCAGCCTCTTTGCCGGCAAATTGCTTGGCGTGATAATTTTTTGGAAATTTGATCTTGAAAGATTTTTTCTCACCCTTTTTCATCCCGACAACTTCTTCCTCAAAACCGGGGATCAGGCTTTTTTCGCCGAGAACAACCGGATGATGCTTTGACGCCATCCCTTCGATTTTGACATGTTTGATCGAGCCATCAAAATTGATCTCTGCTAAGTCACCCATCTTTGCCGGTCGATCGACGGCAGTAAAGCTGGCTTTTTGCTTTCGCAAATTGTCCAGGATTTTCGCGACATCATCAGATTTGACGGACTCTTTGGTCGGTTTTTCAACTTTTATTTTTGAATAATTCCCAAGTGTAATTTCCGGCAAAACAGTAAATTCAGCTTCGTATTCAAGACCGTTTTTGATTTCCTCAGCCGTCGCACCGTAGCCGGGATATTTGTTTATTTTAATAGCCGGAGCTGAGATCGGGTTTAGTTTTTCTTGAATCAGAGTTTTTTGATAGCTTTCGTTGACTGCATCATCGAGAGCGTGCGACAAGATCTTGGTGATGCCAAGTGACGACTCGACCAGAGCACGCGGTGCTTTGCCCGGGCGAAAACCTTGGATTTTGACGCTCGGCGCCAAATGCTCGAAAGCGTGGTCGAAATAATGAACCATCTCCGCCGGCTCAAATGACACGACCAACTTAACTTTACTTTGTTTTAACTTTTCGACTTTTGTCTGCATATAGTTTCCCGATTAATAAGGATTATTCCAACACGGATCCTTTTACACCGATCTGCACGGATTGCGACTGTTGATCCGTGATTATCCGTGTGACTAGATCCGTGATCGAATAAACCTCTTGTTTGTTTGCTGGGTTATTCTATCACAAAATACGCTCAATCTCAAATTAATTTCATAATCAAATAATAATGAAAATTGAAAATTGAATGTATATTGGCTATTGAATATTTTCTATTGAGAGCAATCCCTTTTGCGCACCGACGGATTGGATGACGGAATTGGAATTTTTGATGCCCCAGTGAAGCGCTTCGCGGATGAGATCGGGATCAATTTTTTCTTTCATATTTTCGTTGATCAAGCGCCCCAGAAATCCGCTGGCAAAGGCATCGCCAGCACCAGTTGCGTCAGTTCTAGTGGTTCTCTGATCAGCAGCTACTTCATAAAATTCCTTGCCGTCATATGCTTTGGCGCCTTTCTTAGCATTCGTCACGACGACAATTTTTGCGCCGAGATGACAAAGTCGTTTCATCGCTTCCTCTGATTTGGTTGCCAAACTAGAATTTGTAAATTTGATTGCTTCTTCACGATTTAAAAATAGAACCGATGTATTTTTGAGTAAATGCTGGTAGTGACTAGCGCCCTGCATTATCTGCAGTGACCCGGGGTTCCAGGCAAAAAAGGAATTGTTCTCTGCCACCTCGGCCACTATTCTTTTTTCAATTTCATCCGTGTTCTCACCCAGAGAGGTCAGAAATAGCCATTTTGATTTTACATTTTTCTTTATTTTCAGCTCCGAATAATCCTTTAGCCCATGATAAACAAAAATCGTCCTCTCACCATCTATTGAGAAAATTACCGAAAAACTTGTCTGGACTTTTTTAGATATTATCAGGCTGTTTTGATCTACATTTTCACTCTCTAACCGCTCCAATACCCTGTCCCTCGGGGTATCATCACCGAGCACCGTAGCGATAGAGGTTTTGAAGCCTTGTCGCGCCAAACCGACTGCAACATTGCAGGCCGAACCACCAACCTCATACTCGACAGAATTCAAAGGAATTTTCTCGCCAAATTCGAAACAAATCCCTTTCCCTGATGCAAAAGATCGATCAGACTTCACGGCCAGATCAGGCTGGACAAAAACATCCTCCGTCGCATCACCAATACATATTACATCGTGTTTCATAGTGTTCCCCCTCCTGAGTCAGGAGGGGCCAGGGGTGGTATGGCCTTCCAAATAATCAGCAATCTTTACTAGAACGCCATCACAATTATTATTTATTTCTAGGTTTGTAAATCGTAAAACTTGAATTCCGTGTATATTCAGATTTTTATCTCGCACAGAATCCTCTTGTCGACCTCTTTTAGTATAATGTGAATCGCCGTCGATTTCTATCGCTAATCTGCAAGAAGGGCAATAAAAATCCACAATATAATTGTCAATCCCGTATTGTCTTCTAAACTTAAAACCGTTTAATTGCCTTTGCTTCAATTTTGACCAAAGAATTAACTCTGGCGACGGCAAGTTTTTCCGCAATCGTTGTCTGGCTTCCTTGATTAGCGAATTATTATATGGTCGATGTTTTTCCATACCCCACCTAACCTCCCCTATCTTAGGGGAGGAAACTAAACATTACTAAATATTTCCAAATATTTGCTCACCACTTTTTCTACTTCTTCCATTCCTTCGGCGAAGGGGACTCGATAGTCGTTTTTTTCTTTCGACGTTTCGATTTCGTGCAGAAACGCATGACGAATGTTTGTATCAATATTTATTTTGGCCACGCCGACATCGATAGCTTCGCTTAGATCGTGGAATTTCAAACCGGATGCGCCGTGCAGAACAAGTGGAATGTCGATGACATCGGCAATACTCTTGAGAAGTTTGAAATCGAGACTTTCACCCTTCGGCGCGCCATGCTCGTTGCCAACTGAGACAGCGATAGAATCAACACCAGTTAGTTCGATAAATTTTTTTACCTGATCCGGTGCACTCTTTTCCGATTTTCCCGAAACCTTACCACCTTCTTCATGACCGATCACCCCGACCTCGGCTTCGACACAAACGTCGTGTCGATGAGCGTACTCGACCAGCCTCTCAGTCAAATGAACATTTTCATCAAAGGATAATTTCGAACCATCAAACATAACTGATTTATAACCGACTTCGATTGCTTCTTTGATCTGATTAAAATCCTTACCATGATCGAGATGAATGGCGGCTTTAATCTTGGAGTTGGCAATTTCGTCTCGAACAATGTCAAATATAGTTTTCAGTCCGGCATATTCGATCGCCGAAGGCGTCGTCGCAATTAATATTGGAATATCAAACTTAGCTGCTGCACAAACTATCGCCTTTGTCACCTCTAAATTTGAGGTGTTGAAGGCACCAATGGCATATCTGTTTTGTCGTGCCTTGTTTAATTCGTTTTTGACATCCATAGATCGATCCTTTCTATTTTTCCAGAGCCTCAATGCCTGGTAATTTTTCACCCGCCAAAAACTCCAGTGCCGCACCACCACCAGTCGACAAAAAGCTTATGTGCTCACCCAGACGCTCCGATCGGACAAAACCGACCGTGTCACCACCGGCGATGACGGTAAAGCCATCAACCTCACTCATCGCATGAGCCACTGACATCATCCCGCCTTGGTATCTCTCGTCCTCCGAATATCCTAGTGATCCATTCCAAAAAACTGTTTTGGCGCCACGTATTGCGTTGGCAAATTCTGTCCTCGTGCGACTGCCGATATCAAGAATCTTGAAACTGCCATCCTCGTCTATCTCTCGGACCGAGTCAGATTGCAAGACTAGTTTGTCAGAATATTTATCCAGCATTTCCTTGCATTTACCTATCATTTCTTCGTCGTAAGCAGAACTGCTGATGTTATCACCACGAGCCTTCAAAAACGTGTTGGCAACACCGCCACCAAGCATAATTTTATCGGCTTTTTGCGCCAACTCTGTGATGACACTCGCTTTGTCATTTACTTTGATACCACCGATAACAACGATAAAGGGTGGTTCTGGGTTTTCTCTCAATTTGCTCAAATTTTCAATCTCTTTTTGGAGCAGTAGACCAGCATAACTCGGTAAAAATTTGGTAATCGCCTCGACAGATGCATTGGCACGATGAGAAACCGCAAAGGCATCGTTGACATAAATTCCTAATTCGCCGCTTTCGTTTCGCGTCTTTCCTGCCAACATCTCGGCAAATTCCGGATCATTTGCTTCCTCACGCGGATCAAAACGCAGATTTTCCAGCAAAGAAAGATTGTCATTTAATTTATAAATTGCCGCCGGCTCAACAAAATTGACTTTTAATTCGAGCAATTCTGCCAAGCGATTGGCGACTGGAAACAAACTAAATTCAGCTTTATTTTGTCCTTCGGGCCGACCTAGATGTGCACCGATGATGATCCTACCGCCATGACTAAGAATGTGTTTTATCGTCGGCAAGACAGCAACAATCCGATTGTCATCAACAATCTTATATTCGAAATTCGTGATTTCGTGGTTTTGTGACGATTCGTTGATTGGTAAGGGGAGCGCTCTGCGCTCCATCGGTACGTTCAAATCTACCCGCAAAAAAACTTTCTTATTTTTGATTTCCGCTTCCTGTAATAATTTCATACAACCCTAACTTACTGCTTATTGCTTACTGCTTATCAGCTTGTTTCAATTGTACCACAAGCCATAAAAACAAAAAAACAGCCAAACGGAGATGACAGTTCAAATATAAACAGGTAAAATAAAATTGAAAGCCCCACTTCGCCCATTCAGGGCTACGAAGGACAAGACGCAGGGCAAAATTGTCAAAAGCCCACTTTCGCGCAAGGCTTCCCACTTCGCCCATGCTGGCTACGAGGGACGAGACGGTGGACAAAAAATCTGCGATTTTTTGGAGGGAATTTTGAACGCTCGTATAAACAAAGCTCAGCTCGATCAGATCATCACCTATATTCTGCGGGAATATGATACTTTTGGCGTGCAAAAGAAAGATAATAGTATTACGTTTGATAAATTAGAAAAAGCTGGCAGTTTTTTGACTTGGACCGAAAAACCAATAATTCCATTCAAAAAAATACTGTGGCCCGATAGGGCTGTCATTCCCGCGAAGGCGGGAATCCAGGAAAAAGGAGTGGATCCCCGGGTCAAGACCGAGGATGACAAACTATTTTACAATGACAATTCAAAAAAGAAACTGTCCTTTCTCGGTCTGACCAACTGCGATGCGCAGGCGCTGGATATTTTTCTGAAGGAATTTAGCCACACCGATTTATTGCCGAAACGATCAGATATATTAGTTATTACCTCCGAATGTAAACCGGATGAAAACTGCTTTTGCACTGCTTTTGGTCAACCAAAATTTAATTTCTCCGATATTCACATTCAAGAAGAAGGCAAAAACTTTGAAATATTCGCCTTGACCAAAGTAGGGCAAGAAATTATCAAGGAAAACGGCGTTTCCAAATTTGACAAAAAATTGAAGATTCGAGAAATCAAGCCACAAAATACCGAGTTGCTTGATCTGAAATCTATCAGCCAAGAAATCAGTCGCAAGGATAAGCACGAAGAATATTGGCAGAAAATAGCTGATCAATGTTTTGCTTGTGGCGCCTGTACAGCGGTTTGCCCACTCTGTTTTTGTTTTCGGTGTGGCTCTAGCAATGTAGCAATAAAACAGTGTAACAATGAAATTTCTTGGGACTCATGCTATTCATCGAGTTTTTCGCAAATCCAGAGAGGCTTTGATTTTCGTCCAAAAAATTCCGATCGCTTGCACAATTGGTACCATCATAAATTTTCTCGATCAGTCGAAAAAAATGGTTATCCGCTGTGTACTGGTTGCGGTCGTTGTATTTCGGCATGTCCGGCAAATTTGAATCAAAAATACATTGTCGAAAGTGTAACAAAAATTAAAGATCAATTGTAATTAATATTGTCATTCCCGCCCCGTATCAGAGTACGGGGTAAACTCCTGCGGGTCATCGACTCTGAGGGATGAGCCCTCAGGCTCAGACTCGAATGAGAATCTAGGCAGTACAGACAACACAACTTCCTGGATCCCCGGGTTTCACTCTCAAGAACACCGCCGAACCCGAGGATGACAAAAAACCACGAATTATGAATTACGGATTTGAAACAACTGAATATGAAATCATCAATAAAGAAATGCTGACTGATGGCACTGTATTATTTCACTTGAAAGGTTATCTTGATTTCAAGCCGGGGCAATTTGTCGAAGTCTCATTACCTCATTTTGGCAATGTCACACTCGCACCATGCTCTAATTCGTCAGATAAAAAAGAATTTGAACTGTGCATCCACGCTCAAGGCAGCACTTCCAACGCCATGATCAAGCTCTTGCCCGGTGACAAAATATCTTTGCGCGGTCCTTATGGTCAGGGCTGGCCAGCCCTGAATTTTTCGAATGGGCCAACGGCCAAAATCAGCAGGCACAATCTGACAATTATTACCGGCGGGATGGGAATTGTCCCTCTGAGACCGATCTTGTTGGAAATGGAGAAAAAGGTTCATTTTAGCAACTTGACACTTTTTGCCGGCTTCAAAAAAACTGAGGACGTTTTGTTTGAATCAGATCTGAAAAGGTGGAAAAAGAAATTTAAAGTTCATGTCAGCGTCGAGACATCTAGCCCGAAATTTTGGGGCGAGCGTGGATTGATCACCAAATCACTGCAAACGGGGTCGATCGACAAGCAAACAACCGTTTTTATGTGTGGTCCGGAAATAATGTATTCGCACTGTATCGAAATATTAAACGAGAAAGGAATCGGGGACAAACAAATTTATCTTTCGCTGGAAAGACGGATGGAGTGTGGTATCGGTCTGTGCCAACATTGCAGTTGCGGTAGTCATCTAGTTTGCCAAGACGGTCCGGTGTTTCGGCTGGACAAAATTAAGCAAGAATTAAGAATTAAGAATTAAGCTAAAATGGAAATCAGGTCAAAAAAAACCTTAGCAATATTTAGTCTCACTTCGTGTGGCGGTTGCTTTGACGTTGTAAAAGACAGACCAGAAGAATATTTCGCTTTACAAAAATTTTACACTGTCGACGACCTCCGACCGAAACACAAAAACACTATTGATAAAAAATATGACATCGTCATAATTGAAGGTCATCCACGCGGCAAAAGCGGAGCTGAACGTGCCAAGACGATTCGCCGAAACGCAAAAATTGTTGTTGCCATCGGCGCTTGCGCTCATCTCGGTGGAGTCTATCAAATGGGGACGCTTCTCCCCAAAGAGAAGCGTCCCCATTTGATATTATCAAAAATCATTCGCATCGATTATCTCGTTCCTGGCTGTCCTGTAAATAGCGATGAATTGATCCGCTGTCTGATCGATTTATATTGGGGCAGGATATTTCGACTGCCCGATCTCAGTATATGTTTTGAATGCCGCCAAAACGAAAACAATTGTTTGTTGAAAAAAAATAAACTTTGTCTCGGTCCGATCACTCGGGCTGGATGTGGCTCGATTTGCATAAATAACGGTGAGGCTTGTCTCGGCTGTCGCGGATCGAAACCGGACGCAAATATTGAAAAAATGACAGAGATTTTAAAACCAATTGTAATAAAAGACGAAATTGACACAGTGTTGACAATGTATGGAGGCCTAGATGTCAAATAGTACATTAATCGAAAAAAAATTAATCGGCCGGCCATATTGGCAAGCCCCGATATTGACGGCCCGAATCAATGTGAAAAATAATATCGCTCACAGTCTAGCCGCCGTAAAAGCGATCGAATCAGCCTGCAATATTCAGGTCTCTACTCAAACTAAAAAGCTACGACAATTGTTGCTAATTGCTGAATTCATAAAAAATCATACAAAAAAACTTTATCATGAAATACTCCCGGATTTTCTCGATTTAGAGACTGTGTCAGAGATAGCAAAACTACATCCTGAAATTTATCACAACGCTATCAACCTGATAGATTTTTCGAATCAAATTTTGACTCTAATTGGCGGCCGTACATTATATTCAATTGCTAATGTTACTGGGGGATTCAAATCCTATCCGACAAAATCTGAATTCAAACAGCTTGCAGTGCAAACAGATAATTTGATTGTCACCGCTAGACAAACACTCAATCTCTGTGTCAGTTTGAAATTACAGTCAGAAAAATTAAACGGAGATTTTGCTGCACTGCACGCCAACAATGATTATGCTTATTACGACGGCGAGATCTGGACTGATGCTGGAAAACTATTCACACAGGATGATTTTCAGAAATTCGCTCAATCAAATCTCGATAAAACCGTTTTTGGACCGATCGCTCGTTACAATTTAAGTCAATCGCATTTTGACACTACGACAAAAAATTTGATCGACGAGTTGAAAATCAAAAAACAATTTCAGAGCATTTCAGATAACATAATCGCGACTGCTATCGAGCTGAATTTCTTTGTCGGAAGTTCGATCAAAATAATTGATGGATTTTCCAATCTTGGGCCAGTCAGAGAACACATCATACCACCCCGATCATTCTCCATTGGCACAGCCGCAATCGAGTCAGCTGGCGGCACTATTATTCATCATTGCGAATTGGATAAAGACGGAATTATTACAAAGTATGAAATTTTCATACCGTGATTCCGAGAACAATTCAATAGTTCACAATGTCAGTGCTGTAACCACTCACTGTCATTCCCGCCCCGTATCAGAGTACGGGGTAAACTCCGGCGGGAATCTAGGCAAGATGAATGTTGCAATGAGATTTAACAACACAGCTTTATGGATCCCCGGGCTTCACTCTCAAGCTACACCGTCGAACCCGAGGATGACAGCACAGTGAGTGGTGACACAGTACACTGTTGCTAAAATCTGAAATTAGAATACATTAATGTAATGAACATCATCGAAACAAAAAAGCTGACCAAATATTACCTCCGCGGCAAGGTTCTTGGTGTCAAGAATTTAAATTTGGAGATTGCAGAAGGCGAAATTTTTGGCTTTATCGGACCAAATGGTGCCGGCAAGTCAACGACAATTCGACTACTTCTTGACCTTATCAGGCCAACCTCTGGTAAAATCAAGGTACTTGGTCTGGATGCCCATATTGATACTGTTCAGATCAAAAAACAGATTGGCTATTTGCCCGGTGAAATTTTCTTGCCAGAATCGATGACCGGCAAAAACTGTTTGAAATATTACCAAGGTTTTAAATCAGAGATTGATCATAAATACGTTGCTGGTATTGTCAAACGCCTCGATCTCGATTTGAGCAAAAAAGTCGGTGACTATTCCAAGGGCAATAAGCAAAAGTTGGCCATTTTGCTTGCCGTCATGCACAAACCCAAGCTTCTCATCCTTGACGAGCCGACCAGCGGCCTTGACCCACTAAATCAGCAAGAGTTTTATTCTATAATTTTGGAAACCAAAAAGTGGGGGACGACGACCTTCCTCTCGACTCACATCCTGGAAGAAGCACAGCGAATTTGCGATCGCGTCGGTATCATAAAAGATGGTAAATTAATTCGCATCGAAAACATTGATGATTTCAAACACAAAAATATCCGCGATATTCATATTGAGACAACTCAATCTATCCCCCTTTCCGAGCTGAAGATTCCCGGCGTTACAAAAGTAGAGAGAACAACATCAGGTTATCACCTGACCACGACAGGCACAAACGGTGCTTTACTCAAATCTCTAGCAAAGTTTAATATCGAAGATATCAAGGTGTCAGAACCATCTCTGGAGGAAATATTCATGAGATTTTACAAGGAATGAAATGTTAAATATTATTCGACATAAAATAAAAGAACAATTCCGAGGAGTTTATCTCTATCTCATATTTTTGTCTGAATTTGCTTGGATGTATATTGCCCTCTTTCCATCTATGCAAAAGGTTGATATTGAAGCGATGATGGCACAAATGCCAAAAGAGTTTGTCGGATTTCTTGGCGAGGGTGGGGCAGCGGCATACAATACCATCGAGGGCTTTCTGTCAGGAGAATTTTTCTCGTTTTTCTTTGTTTTGTTAATAATTTTTTATGTCGCTTCAGTAGCAGGCTCAATCATCGCTGGCGGAATCGAGAAAAGAACTATTGATTTTGATCTGTCTCAGCCAATTTCAAGAACTAGAAAACTCTTGAGTGAGACCGCTGTTGCAATGTTTTACTCATTCTTTTTGGTTTTTGCGACAAATATTCTAATTAAAATTTTATGCGAGATATATTCTGTTAGTATCGGCAGTAAGGGACTCTTTCTCTTTTCAATTGTCGCAGTTTTATTTGTTTGGGCAATATATGGCATAGCAATATTTCTCTCGTCGATATTTAAATCAAAAATTGCCGTTGTTGGCGTCACAATTTTCTTTACCCTCGGCTCCTATATTTTCTATGCCCTGTCTCTGGCGGTCGAAAAAATCAAGGATTATGGCAAATATTCAATTTATAATTTTTATGATCCGCAAAAGATTTTATCCAAAGCAGAGATAAATATTAATCAGTGCCTGATTTTATTGGCTATATTTATTATTGGTCTACTGCTTTCTCTTGTAATTTTCAACAAAAAAGACGTCTAACCAGTACTAAATAAAAAATACTCCGCAAGAAGCAGAGTATTTTTTATTTTCTGAACGATTTTTACTGAAGCGGTTTTTTCAATACACCCTTGGCTTCTTCGATGCCTTTTTTGGCGGCAGAGCCGACAGTTTCCATTGAATCCTCAGAAATCTTGCCGATCGCACCAGCCGCTTTGGACGAGACTTCTTCGATTGCTTCTTCCGTCGTCTTACCTGCTTCTGTCAAAGCTTTAACTGCTCCGACATAAACATCTTTGACACCCTCTGTCACATCGACAACGCCATCTTTGCCCAGCTCGATCACCGCACCAAAAATATCGGTGACGTCTTCTGTTCCTTCTTTGACAACTCCCGCAACCGCGCCAACTAACGCCTCGGTTACCTCGGCCGTTCCCTCTACCACACCCTTCAACATCTCTTTGATTCCCATTTTTCTCCTTTCTCAATATCTTACTTGCTAATAAACTTTGCTAAGTCGACTAGTCGCTCCGAATATCCCCACTCGTTGTCATACCAAGCAATTATTTTTACTAAATCACCATCAATTAATTGTGTCAGCGGTAAATCGACAATTGAAGAATTCTTGTTACCAACCATATCAGTTGAAACGACCGGTTCATCCGTCGTGGCCAAAATTCCTGCCATATCGCCTTCCTCTGCCTCGCGAAAAACCTTTTCAATTTCTTTCAAATCGGTTTTCTTTTTCAGCACTGCGACAATATCGGAAAGTGAGACTACCGATGACGGCACGCGAATCGATAATCCGTCAAATTTATTTTTCAGCTCCGGAATAGTCAGGGCCGTCGCCTTGGCCGCCCCGGTCGAAGTCGGAACAATATTTAGCGCTGCGGCCCGAGCTCGACGCAAATCCTTGTGTGATCCATCTATAAGATTTTGATCGGCAGTATAAGAATGAATCGTCGTCATCAGCGATTTTTCGATCCCAAAATTATCTTGCAATACTTTCATCACCGGCGTAATACAGTTGGTCGTACATGATGCGTTGGAAATAATTTTCTCGCCTTTATATTTGTCTGAATTTACGCCCATGACATAGGTCGGAGTTGTATCGTCCTTTGCTGGTGCAGACATCACAACTTTCTTCGCGCCAGCCTTGATATGAGCCTCAGATAATTCGCTGGTCAGAAAACGACCGGTACACTCGAGAACAACGTCGACACCAAGCTCACGCCAAGGCAACTTAGCTGGATCTTTTTCGGCATAACAATGAATAGTTTTTTTATCAATTATTAGGTCGTTCTCGTCAAAACCAACTTCGTGCTCCCAGATCCGATAAACGCTATCGTATTTCAGCAGATGGGCCAGTGTCTCAGTATCGGTCAGATCATTGATCGCAACGATATTGATATCTGTTTTCTCAAACGCGATTTTCAGCGCCGCTCGACCAATCCGACCAAAACCATTTATCGCTAACTTCATTTAACCTCCTTCGCACGCGGTTGTAAGCTCTTTGTTTCTGACCATATCTTGCAAATTTTTACAAATTCAGCCGCTCTGACACTTGCCCCACCGACCAATACGCCATCAATTTCTGGTCTGTCAGCATAGCTAGCAATATTTGACGAATTGACACTACCACCATACAGGATCGGCGTATGAACACTGACAACTTCGCGTAGCTTTGTCACAACCTTGGCAACATAGGCCGGATCAGCATTTTTGCCGGTGCCGATCGCCCAAATCGGCTCGTATGCAACCAAAATGTCCTTATGATGTGTTTTTGAAATCCCAGCCAATGCTTCCTGAAGTTCTTTTAGTGGTTGTCCGATTGTCGAGCCTTTCGTCTTCTCACCGACGCATATTATCGGAGTTATTCCTGCCTTGATTGCCGCAACAACCTTTTCATTCACTTCTAGATCAGTCTCACTAAAATATTCCCGCCGCTCAGAATGACCAAGAATAACATAATCCGCAACTTCCTTGATCATCAACGGCGATATTTCCCCAGTATAAGCACCATCCGGTTCATAAAACATATTTTGAGCGGCAAGCCGTGTTTTCCGACTTTGTTTGAGAATCTGAGCAATCTCTGAGAGCCAGATGGTCGGTGGCGCTAAAATTATCTCGACATCCTTGATGTCAGCAACGTGATTGCGTATTGACGTCGTCAAAATATGAGCATCGGCGATGCTCGTCGCGTACATTTTCCAATTACCTACTATGATAGAACGTTTCATGGCAATCACCTCCAAACTCTCTACAAATTACGAATCCAATTCAAATATACAAATATTTGTATGTTTGTAAGCAAATTTGTAATTTGTAGACTATCTCTTAACTCTATTATACAGCTCCATGATCGCTTTGGCTAGTTTTTCCGAATCGTGATATAGTGGATTATTGTTGCTCACGATATTAGCCTTTTCAATCCTGACCTGATCAATCATCTCTTTGTCCGTAGTTATATTGTTGATCTCGCCAAGTTTTGCTTCATCCTTTGAACGACGAACAATTTTGTTATTGACCAAACAATAATCATACAGGCGAGCTTTTGTGTGGTCAAAGATTGCTTTTATGTGATCATCTATAGTATAACCTCGAGTCTGAGTTCTCTCTGTCGAACAGTTCGCGACCATCATTTTGACCGCAGTTTCATTTTCTAAAATTGCCTTTTTTATCTCGTCGATAATTAAGTTCGGTATTAAACTTCCATAGAGACTACCAGGACCAATAATTAGTAATTCTGCTTCTTCGATAGCTTTTACCGCCTTTTTGTAGCCTGTTACCTTTTTATCAAAAGAAACTTTGTCAATTTTTTGCAAGATTTCATCCAGGTAGTGCTCGCCTGTTTTCACCGATCCATCGGCATATTTTATTTTTAGCTTGGTGCTATCCAGTGTTGCTGGTAAAACTTTTCCAGCAGTCTGAAAAATTTCCGATGTTGCTTCGATTGCTTGTTCAAAGGAGCCAAAACAATCAGCCAGTGCTGTGATCCAAATGTTACCAAGAGTATGCCCACCAAACGTCTTTTTGTCTTCGCCAAAACGATATTCGAGCAATTTTGAAATTAATTTTTCATCATAAGCTAAGGCTGAGATACACTTACGAATGTCTCCAGGTGGCAAGATATCAAATTCTTTACGAATCTCGCCAGAGGAAGCCCCGTCATCAGTCACACACACAATTGCTGAAATCTGATTTGAATATTTTTTTAAACCCCTGAGCATCGTGGCGAGTCCGGTGCCACCGCCAATCACAGCGATTTTTACCGCTCTGCCATTTTCAAATCGCGGATCACCCGGTTCATATCTCAACCATTTCCACCATTTTTTATAAATTGATTCCATAATATTTTCGTCTAAAGTATATCAGCAACAAAGCCGGTTTTTTCCAGAGCTTGACGTAATCGTAATCACTCCACGATACGAGCCTCGTTGCCGCAAAATACGAGCTGTCCTATACAAATATTCCTTTTCGATGTAACGCTCGATAATACGAAATCGCAAACCGATGTGACTCATCACGAGCGGCAATCGCAATATTTTTCAGCGTTTGATTATTGCTGAAATATCTTGCTGTCGCTGAATCGACAAAGTGAAAATCATTTTTATCTCGCCTCGGCCCCTTGGAAATCGAAATAAGCGGAATATTTAGATTATACTTTTTTAGAACTCTTTTGGCTACCTCCAGTTGGCTATTGCCGCCATCAATTATAACCAAATCCGGCCGTGGCCAATCATTCTGAAATCGCCGAGTTATAACCTGTTCCAATCTACTTAAATCACTCCATCCCTTTGTCTCTCCGTCACCCTGTCCCTTAATTCTGAACTTCCTATATTCATCTTTATCTGGTTTACCGTCAGTAAAAACAACCATCGAGCCAACGGCATATTTATCGAGAATGTTAGAAATGTCATAGCATTCGATACGCTTGAACATCAACGCCTTCGAGTCAAACAGATCGTCCCGCACCCCGATAGCAACATCGTTTAAATGCTGCAAAGCACGGTATTGATTGCGCACATTAGCCGCCTCCTCATAATGTTTTTTCTTCGATAACGACAACATTTCTTTCTCAAGAGATTTGATAACCCGAGTCTTTTTACCACGAAGAAAATCCTTCAGGTATTTGATGTTGCGCTCATAAATCTTATCATCAACCCAGCCAGCACATGGCCCGGTACAAACTCGAATATCACCATAAGTGCACGGACGACCTTTGCGAGCGTAAGTGTTAAATTTTGTTTTTGAACAATCACGAAAGGGGAAAACCTTGCGCAAGAAACGGAGGGACTTTTTTAATAAATCACCCGACGGATATGGCCCGAAATATTCGGCAGATTTGTCATTGAGGTCAACATTTCGAAACCTGACCAATTCAACACAAGGAAATAATTGATTGTCATTCCCGCGGAGGCGGGAATCTATTTGATCTATCTTCTGGATTCCCGCCTCCGCGGGAATGACAGAGCTTTTGAAATTTTGACTCTTTGAATTTGGGATTTGATTAGAAATTAGAAATTTGGAATTAGAAATTTTCCTTGTAATCTTGATTACAAGGAACGACTTATCATCTTTTTGTCTAATATTGTACTTAGGTTTTAATTTTTTAATTTGTTCTGCCTCAAGCAAAACCGCTTCGATCTCCGACTCAGTCTCAACCCATTTAATATCTGTTGCCAGCTGAACCATTTGTTCGATTGCTGGTCCGCGACCAAGTTCCTTTAGAAAATACTGCCGCAAACGATTTTTCAGATTCTTCGCCTTTCCGACATACAAAACCGTCTTTTTATCATCAACAAAATAATACACCCCCGGTTTTGTTGGCAGGTTTTTGATTTTTTCTCTGAGAGTCATATTTTTATTGTTTTTCTTTATCAGGATGGTCTCGCCAGAAACCTGAGGCTATAGCGGCATTTAGAAATCTTCTCAGAGTTTGTCTTGTCCGATTCCGTACTGCGCCGTCAGAAAATAAACCAAGCTCTTGTGCGATTTCTTTGTCAGTGCGCTCTTTTGTACCATCTAGACCAAATTTCATTCTTAATATTTTCTGGTCTTCATCACTCAATTTCGGCAATATTTGATCGATAATTCGGTGATCGCGTAGCATCTTGATCAATTTATCCGAATCGTAATCAGGTTCTCTTATATCTTCTAAGCTGTGTCCTGTATCACCATCGTTCTGTCCGCCAACGTTCTGTCCATTAACAATGGAACCAGAAACATATGGGTTGTGAAAAGCCCAGATTAAACCTTTGATTTTTTCATTTCGTTCTTTTTCGCTGCGGCCGATACTAACTATCCTTCCAGCAATTTCTAACAGCTCATCATCGTTTGGTGAGCGATTATTATTCCTAATAAAATTATCGATTTCTTTTTTAAGCTTAAGGAGCGCCCCGTAATCACGACGACGCATTCCAATTTCATTTCCGCGCAGTTCATGGATTTCCTTTAAGATTTCTCCACGTATTTTTGTAGCTGCATAGGTAATAAATTTATTACCTTGCTCTGGATCGAAACCATCAATCGCTTTGCTCAAGCCGATGATTCCAGCCTGTCGTAAATCATCCCATTCAGCATAATTACTATTAAAATTTATTCTCAAGACCGTAGAAACAATCTGGATTGTTTGTTCGAATAACTCATCTCGAATTGCTTTTCTTTCTTGATCATTTATCGTAGTAGCCATTCTTTTAAATAAAAGTAACTGTCGGTCATCAAACAGTTCATTTTCTGTCCCTTCAATTTCATTTGGAACGGCAGTATCAAGATCACTCACAGCATTAATTTGTTGGTCTAAGCCTTGTTCTCCAATGCTATCTTCCCTCATTGTTTTTCCTCAACTCTTTTAAAACATTGTTAATAGGAATAATTTTTACTACATTATTCTCCGATAACTCGACTCCGTTTTTTTCAAGTGATTTTTTAGAAATTATCAGTCTGGTCGGGCAGCCGATCAAATCAGCCTCGGCAAATTTTTCTCCGGCTGATAAATCCCGGTCATCATAAAGAACTTCGATATTATTTTTTCTTAATTCATCATACAATTTTTCCGCTTCAGCATTTTGGTTGAGAGAAATTAGATGAACTTTATACGGCGCAATTTCGGCCGGCCATATCATCTTGTTTTTTGTGACATCGTAGTATATTTCCACCACCGTCGCCATCGCCCGAGTAATGCCGATGCCATAACAACCCATGATGAATGCCTGTTCTTTACCACCTTTATCCAAGAATGTCGCTTTCATCGGTTTGGAAAATTTATCTTTAAGTGAAAAGATGTTGCCAATCTCAATTCCCCGTGACATCTTGATTGTCCCGCCACACTTCGGACATTTATCACCTTCTTTCACCTCAGCAATTTCCTTGTTCTGGGCAAAATCACATTCGTCGGTTGGCGAATCGCAATAAAAAATCGTGTCCTCGCCCACCTCTGTTAAAACCTGAAACTCATGAGAATACTTAGAGAAAATACCACCGGAGGCTTCTGTCAGCTTCGCTTCAAGTCCAAGACGCTTAAAAACGCTGAAATATGCTGGAATCGCCTTTTTATAAAAAATTTGGTGCTGTTCGTTACTCTCAGCAAAACTGTACATATCTTTCATCAGAAATTCGCGACCGCGAAGCAGGCCGGATTTAACCCGCGGCTCGTTGCGAAATTTTGTCTGAATCTGATAGATGGCAAAAGGCAAATCTTTGTATGATTTCATCATATCTCTGACAATGTCGACTATCTCTTCCTCGTGAGTTGGCGCCAGATTGAGTTCCTTGCCTCGACTATCCTTGAGTTTGTAGAAAATATCGACAGCTGATTCCCAACGATCAGTTTCTTCCCAGAGCTCACGCGGCTGGAGAACATTCATCAGAATTTCCTGTCCGCCAATCACATTCATCTCTTCGCGAACGATGTTTTCAATTTTCTTGATTACTCGCAGACCAAGTGGCAAGAGAGCATACGCCCCAGCCATATGCTTGTGAACAAACCCAGCGCGAACTAAATAGGATGCATTTATACTGTCAGCGTCGGCTGGTACTTCTTTACGGGTTTTGAAAAATAATTCACTTTGTTTCATAAATAACTCCCAAAGATTACAAAACTACAAATTGACTACAAATCTTACAAATTTCTCAAAGTGTTCTGTGTTTACCGGTGAAATAATTTAACTATGTCTTTGTACGTTATCGCCAACATCAGCAAAATCAGCAGAGCAAAGCCAATAGTATGAATTAGGCCCTCGACCTCCTCCTTCACAATACGCTTGCCAAATATTTTTTCAAGAATAGTGAAGAGGACTCGTCCGCCATCCAGAGCAGGAAACGGCAAGATATTGATCAGGGCTAGGTTTAGTGAAAGCATGGCGATGAATTGAAGAAAAACAACCGCACCAGCTCGTGCTGCACTACCACTCATATTGTAGATAGCGACCGGTCCACCGACTTGATTGGAAATTGACGCTGTCGTGAAGAGTTGGCGGAAGAAACTACCAAGGAATGTAAAGGTATATTTGACGACTTCATATGCCTCACGAATAGCTGCTCCTGGAGCCTTGTACCAAGCAACTTTGACAATTCCCTGATCGATCAATCCGACACCCAGTGGCGCGTCTTTGCCAGACGGCAAGGAAACCTGCTTTGTGGTGGTGGATTTGTCCTCGCCCTTTATTTTCAAACTGACCGTCTGGCCAGCGTTTGTCTTGGTAAAATTTGAAACTGAGCTTAGGTCGAGAAAAGAAGACTGGCTTGTCCCAAGCAGCTGATCACCAACTTTTATCCCAGCCTTTTCTGCCACCGAGTCCTTTTCTACCTGAACCACAAATATCTGTGGTTTGATCTCTGTGCCACCAATCTGGCTAGACGGTGTTGCTAGAGGCGTCATCCCGATCATAAAACCGATCGACAGAAGAACCCAAGCCAAGATTATGTTCATCAAGACACCAGCAATACCGATAATTATTCTCTTGCCCGGTGTTGCATTATTGTAAGCACGCGGATCTTTTGATGCCGAATCTTCCCCCAACATTTGAACATAGCCACCAAACGGCAAGGCACCAATGACATACTTTGTCTCGCCCCGTTTCCACGAAAAAATCCGTGGCGGAAAGCCAATCGAAAATTCCAGCACTTTGACCCCGGCGAGTTTGGCTGTGATAAAATGGCCAAATTCATGCACCAAGACCAAGATGCCAAGAACGATAATAAAGGCGATGATTGTGATTAGCATATATTAATTTGTTTATTCCAACACGGATCCTTTTACACGGATCTACACAGATCAATTCACAACGCGTCGGATCAACACTCCTTTTTTTGAAATAATTAACAACAGTCCAACTTTAATTTTTTTCATTTTAAGATAATTCAAAAGTTGATTTATATCTTTCTGGTAAATTTCGTTCCTGACTTTAAATTCAACCGCAACTCTTTCCTCGACTAAAAAATCCAAAAAATACCGGCTTATTACTTCACCCTCAAATTCTACTTTCCCGCAATTCTCTCTCTTAAATTTGATGTTCCTGTGGGATAATGCAGTCGCCATTGCCTTTTGATAAATCCGCTCCGGCAACCCATACCCCAAAGAATTATATACCTCAAAAGCACATTTTATTATTTCGCTGGTCAAGTCACCATCTGCAAAATCCACCGTTTTCCCATCCGTGATTATCCGCGTGACTAGATCCGTGATCGAATAATCCATATTTATCTTAAATTTTCATAATTTCAGCTTCTTTTTCCTCTACGATGGTGTCAATCTCTTTGTTTATTTCAGCAATTAATTTATTCAGCTCTTCCTGGGCGGTTCGTTTGTCATCCTCGGTCGCCTCACCATTTTTCTCTGCCGTCTGGACTTTGTCCCAAGCATCACGACGAATATTACGCACAGAGATCTTGACTTCCTCGCCAATTTTTTTGACTTGACCAGCGATCTCTTTGCGACGATCTTCGGTCATCGGCGGAATAATTAATCTTATCTGAACGCCATCATTGACCGGGTTTAGGCCGATGTCTGATGCGCGAATTGCAGTTTCGATGTCACCAAGCGCATTCCGCTCCCACGGCTTGATGACGATCTGCCCCGGATCCGGCACAGTGATAGACGCCAACTCTTTGATCCGCATTTTACTGCCATAATAGGGGATGACGATATCATCAAGAATGCTTGGGTTGGCCCGACCGGTCCGCAACTTCGACAATTCGTTTTTCAAATTATCAATCGCCGCTGACATCTTCGGCTTGATTTCTTTCAAAATAATGTCGACCATGGGTCTCCTTAATGAGGCTTGTTCCAACACGGATCCCATCACACTGATATTCACGGATATCCAGATCTGTGTCGATCCGTGTAACAAGATCCGTATTCGAACTATCCTCTATTTAATAACTGTCCCTATCTTCTCACCCTCGACAACTTTCAAAATATTTCCCTCACGCATCAGCTCGAAGACAATAACCGGTAACTTGTTCTCCATGCAAAGGGTGATCGCCGTGCCATCCAAGGCCTTTATTTCGGGATTATTTATGACTTCAAGATAGGTTAATTCATCAAATTTCCTCGTCTCAGTATTTTTCTCTGGATCCTTGTCGTGAACTCCATCAACTTTTGTTGCCTTCAAGACAGCGTCACAATTCAATTCGCACGCTCTGACGGCTGCTGCCGTATCTGTCGAGAAATACGGATGACCGCTACCGGCCGCGACAATAACTACTCGTCCCTTCTCCAGATGACGAATGGCTCGCTTGTAAATATAGGGTTCGCAAACCTTTGGCATCTCCAACGCCGATTGAACCCGATTTTCGACTCCGATTTTGTCCAGTGCACTGCCAAGTGCCAGTGAATTCATCACCGTCGCCAACATTCCGATGTAGTCACCTGTCGCCCGATTCATCCCTTTGTCTTCTGCCGCCGCACCACGGAAAATATTGCCGCCGCCAAGCACAACTACGATCTCCGCGCCCACTTCGACGGTTTTCTTGATCTCGCTCGCCATAAAAGCACAGGTATCCGGATCGATCCCATAAGACCGCTCTCCCATCAAAGATTCACCTGACAATTTGAGTAAAATTCTTTTATATCTCATAGGACTATCTTATCATAAAGATCGAGACTAAAAAAGATTGTCCTAGGACAATCTTAATATTTCCGCCCGTCATCCCGCACTTGATGCGGGATCTTAATTTTTGGTGTGGTGCTGTCCGGGAATCTGATCCCCGAACAGCACCCTGCACCTCCTTGTAGTTGTGTGCCGTCATCATCGTCGTCTACTCGACTTGCAGACGACTACCATATGGCATGAACGGACCGACCCAGCTGTCGATCGGGTCAGCTTGGAAAACATCGACGCCGAGCAAGCGATTGGCGACCTCACCGATAGCTTGTTCCATCATCCAGATCGACTCATGCGTCGCATCCTCGATCACCGACCGGTTGATGAACTCGTAGAGATGACCGAGCCAGTCGTCGCCGTACTTTGTCTTCGCCTCGTCGATCGCGGCGTAGACACCATAGTCCCGGAAGATCGCCCGCTGGATCTCCTTGTTGGTCGGGATCAGCCAACCATCATGGAGCAGCATCAGGCGGTTCTCGTCCATCGTACAGGCGAAGTCAGCGAATGCCAACGGTCTGACCACTTCGGTCTTGCCATCGACGTTGTAGACTTCGCGAGCCAAGCAGAAGTCACGCTGATGGTGAGCGTTTGCGAGCAGCCGTTCATCCCAACCATCGACGCCGAGACGTTCGACCAACTCATCGTTGGTCAGGTCCTTGTCGCCGGCCGGATCGAACTTCGTCGTGTACCCAAGTACCGGATCATCCATAATGTAGCCGGGATTGGGAATGAAGCTGATACCAGCCTGCTCCAGGACCGCCTTCATCGCCGGCAGATCGAGAATGTCGGCGACAGCCCTGATCTTGTCGAGACCGGCGGCGACTTCATCATACGTAGCACGATCCTCGTAGTCAGCGAGACCGGCCGCTTTGTACACCTTCTTGAAGAACGATGATCCGAGAGGAAAGCCGAATCGGAAGATGCACTCGATGTCAGCCACGAAGTGCGTCAGTTCACCACGCTCGATTCGACGCTGGTGGGTTTTCAACGTCAACGGCGTGATCTTGCCGCGGTACCGACCTGGGGTCTTAGCAAGACTCATCACGATGAGATCAGACTTCTCGCCACGATCCAGCAGGTCAGCGACCGTTACGACCTGGCCATCTTGGTCAAACATGCCAAGATAGGTGCTTTCAAAACCAGCCTCGGCGGCGGCTTCCCAGTACGCACCGGCAACCATTGCCAGGGCGAAGTTCTTGTCCTTGATCTCCTGAGGAGGAATTTCCCCTTTCAGATCAGCGACCGAGAACCTTCCACTGACGCGCCACACTCCTTGACCAAAGGTATGCGGCGAAGGCGGACGATAAAATCGTCCGGCACGACTTCTCCCTCTGACGAGGGTTTTCACACTGCCCATCAAGGGCCTCCTTCCTCAGGACTTGTTGGCGGCGGCTTCGACAGCCACTTCTGCCGCTTCCAGCGCCTCGGCCAGAGTCCGCGTTTTGGTCTCCTTCGACTCAGGCTGCTTAATCGTCGGCAATTCGGGCGTCGTGACCGCCCATTTGCAAGCACGGCAAAAACCGTCCTCGCCGACGAACTGTTCGCCGTCGCCACTGTGCCAGACGACTTGCGTCCCCGGCACCTGACTGATCGACAGCTTCGCCGCCTCGGTCCGCTCCGGATGTTCCAATCCGCCGTCGAAGGCAACGCCGACCACCACTGTGGTCGTATTGCCCAGGCAGTAACGGAGATAGGCATCACAGGTACCGGTCAAGTGGTTGGCCATCCCGGCACCGATGATCCAGACATCGACGATGTGTTGACCATCATCCCTCCAGAGCAGATCGAGTACCCCCTCCGTGTTGCGATGAAGACTGCAGGTCTCGACCCGCAAAACCTCCACCAATCCTCGTAACTCGGCTAGTCGAAGAACGTCGAGCCCCTTCAAACACTGGGGCAGATCGCTGTCCGAGCCGATCATAACTGCGATTTTACGCATCGTTCCACTCCCTATCTCAGGCCAGTTCGGCCTGGATTTTCTCCATCCGGCAGTGCCAGATGGCAGCAACCTCTCGCGCTCTCCCGGCAGCTATGCCGGTGTAGGCGGAAGGGTCAGTCAGGACGCAGCGCTGATCCTCGGTCATGCGCTCGCGGTATTCAGCCAGTTCGGGGCGGTTGGCGAAAACCCATGCCAGAGTCTTCTCAGAACGCTGAGACTCAAGGGTCAACTGCTTCACCGTCTCGTGGGCATCAGGGTGACCAAGGGCGGCCAGAATGATGTACATCGGCTCGGCCAAAACGCCGCCTTGAGACACCTTGAGATTGTGCGTGAGGTTGACCCGGTCGACAGTGAGCTTCGCCATCGTTCGGCGCAATCGTCCGGCCATCTCGAAGCAGATGGCGATCAACTCGCCAACCATCCGGCCTGAAGCCGAGTTGGTCAGGTCGCGCTGGTGGTCGGAGAGCTGGTCAAGATGAACCGTGACCAACCGACCAAGAAGCGCTTTCCAGAGACTCTCGACGTTCTCGAAGTTGATCGGGTTGCGTTTCTGCGGCATCGTCGAAGAACCGACCTGATCAGAACGGAATTCCTCGCCGACCTCCCCAATCTCCGTCCGCTGGAGATTGCGCATGTCTCTGGCCAAGTTGGCCATAACACCACCGACCAGCTCGATCTCGTTCAGCAGTCGGATAAGCGGCTCAGGCTGAACGATCTGCGTGGAGTGATCATGCGCCAGCAGGTCAAGTTCAGCCAGCACTTCAGTCTCGAAAACCTCGGGGTCGTCGAAGAAGAGTGAACTGGCGTTGTAGGCACCGACGGCGCCAGAGAACTTGCCCGGCAGGAGAGACGCACGGCTGGACAACTGAACGATGCACTCACCGAGACGGCTGACGTATTCAGCCAGCGCGAACCCGAAAGTGATCGGAACGGCGTGTTGGCCATGTGTGCGACCGATCTGTAGCGTGTCGGCTTCCCTTTCGGTCAGCCGGATCAGGACGGTCTCAAGTCCAATCAGCTCAGGGATGACCTCTTTTCGCATCACATCGCGATAGCGAGCGGCGTTGGCCGTGTCGACGATGTCGAACGAAGTGGCCCCGAGATGGACGAATGGCTTGACCGTGTCCGACACTCGTCTCTGAACGCAATTGACGAGCGCGCGGATGTCGTGACGCGTCTTGTCCTCCTCGGCATAGACTTCGGCAGTCGTGACTGCCTCGCAAGCCGAGGCGATTTCCGTGACGACAGCTTCGGGACACAAGCCACGCCGGCACAGCACCGTTACCAGTGCCAGCTCGACGCGTAGCTTGTAGCGTGTGAACGCATCTTCCGAAAGATACTCCGCCACTTCTTCCGCCCAGTAGCGGAAGTCAAGTGGCGAGACATTCTCGAAGGCACTTGGAGATTGTCCCATGATTTTGTTTTGACCTTTCCTTGTGGAGTACGAACAGAAACGGACAACAAAATAACCATCGCTGACCAATCGTCGTACGATTCTGTTCTGCTTGAGAGTACACGAAAAAACTCACGTGTTAGCTCCAAATTAAAAGTGCAGTAGATCACGCTCAAAATAGCCCTCTCTCCAAATTAAAAGTGCAGTGCAGTTTTTAGCTAAAATTTAAGTGTTTA
>PEZW01000010.1 GCA_002773985.1 Candidatus Berkelbacteria bacterium CG10_big_fil_rev_8_21_14_0_10_43_13 | reverse complement strand
CAATCTCGGCAACGCTCACGGTCATCCCAGCTTCGTCATGAGTGCATCTTTTTCCAATCAGGTTTTGGCCCAAATCGCTCTCTATACTGAGACAGATAAATACCAGCGTGGTCAGGTCTATACCTTGTCCAAGGAACTTGACGAAGAAGTTGCTCGACTCCATCTCGACAAACTCCAGGTCAAACTATCTAAGCTAAATAAAAAACAGGCCGATTATCTCGGCCTCAAGATCGCCGGCCCATATAAACCAGATCATTATCGATACTAAATTTTTCTAGTTTTAGCAACTTTTAGTGGCCAACGGATGATTTTCATCAGAATCGTCGCAAGCAAGCCGTTGTGTTTGCGCCAATAATAGTTTTGACTGTTGAAATAAAATTTCTTTTTTTGCCGGTTAGAACTGGAACTCTGTCCTTCCAAATGGGTGATTTTGCTTTTCGTGTAAATTCCGTTTTGATAGCCTTGGTCAACTAGTCTATGACATAAATCCTCATCTTCTAAATACATAAAGATTTTTTCATCAAATCCGCCTATTTTTTCAAACAGATCTCTACTGATCATCAGACAAGCACCAGTGACGAAATCAGTTGAAATAAATTCTTTGGAAAGATCAATTTCCAGCTGTTTGTTTCGACGCAGAGTTAGACCTAGTAGTGACTGAAACTTGCCAAAAAAAGATTTTTGCAATGTCTTGCCATCTGCAGCATAGATCAGGCAGGTCATCGCACCGATATTTTTGTAGTTAGAATAGTACCGAGCCATGTTTTTCATGGAATCGTCGGTAAGCAAAGTGTCGGGGTTTAAAAACAATACTAGCTCGTTACTAACTTGCTTGACGCCAAAATTATTCGCTCCACCAAAGCCGAGATTATGATCCAGGGAGTAAAATTTTACCTTTGGGTGTTTGTCAAAAATATTTGCAGATATTTTTTCTTCAGAAGACGCATTATCAACAATAATTATCTCATCAAAAAAATCCCCAGCCCATTTTTCTAGACTGTCGAGACAATTTTGGAGTGGTTTTTGGGAATTGTAATTGACGATTACGATAGACAGTTTCATGATCGCCGCCTTGCTTTTAACGATCCAAGATAACGGTCGATAGTATAGCGAGGTATCGCGTTCAGGTAATAAATCATAGATCCATATATTACCATTGTGATTGCAAGGTTAAGCAGGAAATAGGCTCCAAATGACCTTGAGATTATGGCAAACGCAGAGGCCATCGCAGCTGAAAAGATAAGTTTCGCACCTCTGGCAAAATCCAGCTTGATCTCGATAACTCTTCTGGCTGCTAGGAAGGAAGTACAAACCAAAACTACCTCAGAGATTACTGTTGTTGCAGCTGCTCCGATATATGAATAGCGGGGAATAAAATAGATATTTAAGCCGACATTAAAACACAAGATGAAAATTGACAGTATTGTCAGTAATTTTTTCTTATCCTTCGCTATGAGAATTTCTCCGAATAACCCACTCAGGAAAAGAAAAATAGGGGTCAGCCCTAGAATCGCCATGGCGCCAGCTCCTGGTAAAAAGGAACTGTTGCTCAAAAACAGGACAATATCATGAGAGAAAACAGAGCTGATAATTGTCAACGCGAGGGCGATTGCCAAGAGAAAAGTGCTCGCTTGGGTGATAGCACCCTTTGCCTTTTCTCTGTCCTGATCGATAGAGGTCGAAAGCAGCGGTTTGAGAGAGCTGACCAGGTATGCTCCAGCAAAGAGTGTGGTTTCCAAAACTCGATATGCTACAGCATAGATCCCGACATCGACAGCGCCTTTGAAATAAAAAAGAATCAGGGTGTCAACTTTGAAATATATATTATTGACAATAAAGACAAGACCGAGCGGTACAGACATTTTCAGTATTTGAGCAACAATTTTCTTTTCAAAGGAAAAGACAAACGGTAACTCATGTCGAGAAATGATCGCTTTGATGAGAAAGCTTAGTATTGCCGCCAGAGAAACCGTGAAAATTATAGCATAGTAGCCGAGATGCAAGTACACAACTAGAAGTATTGACAACACGGTTATTATTTTTGAGATCGATTCAGCTAAAACGACTTTTTGCATCTCCAGTTTGTACTGGAAAAACATATCGTAAACGCTTCCGGCTAGATTAAAAATTGGAAAGAGTGCGGCTACCACCAGACCATTTTTGATCTCGGCTGGATATGAGGTTTTGTTAGCAACCAAAATGGCCAGGAAGGTAGCTATCAAAGCAGTGACAAACCTGATCGTAAAAATATTGGAAAAAAGTTGTTTTAATTTGTGAGGATTTTTCGATACTTCTCTGACGGTGACGGAGAAGAGACCGAGATCGGCGATGACAATGACGAAGCTGAGATAAGTGATGACGGTGTTGTAGTAACCAGTGCCAGCGGTGCCGAGATAATTGGTAACCAATTTTATGGAAACAAGTGATAACGCCAAAATGATGATCCGACCGATCATCTGGACAAGGGTATTTGAGGCAATTTTATTACTTTCTGTTTCTTCCATCTATTTTTTACTAAATTTCTTTTTGGCTCCTGCGCGATAAAACTTGTATGAATTTATCATATATTGTTGGAACGGGAGTTTTTTGGTAGTAATCTCATCTTTTTTAATCACTGTGACAAGATTATCAGCAAGGTTGTCCCAAATAAATCTTTTTTTGAAACTGTCAATGTTATTTTTGAGTTTTGAGTTTATGTCCCGATTATTGAGTATTTCTAGTATCGCAGTGGCGATACCGGAGGGATCAGTATAATCAACAACTTTTCCAAGATTGTGTTTTTCTGCCAGATCGGCGAAAGAATCACCCTTGGTGAGTACTATTGGTAAATCGGCCCACAGGTAATCAAGAATTCTGGTTCTGAAAGAAAAGCGTGTTTCGAGATTGTTGAAATGTGTTGAAATTCCGATATCGGCCCTGGTTAGATAATCAACACGTTCCTCGTAGGGTGTCCATTCAAAGTTGAAAAAAACCGATTTGTTTGTAAGGCCGTTTTTTTCACAGTAATCCAAAGTTTTTTGCGCCATCTCCATATCCTTTATTTTTGGATTTGGATGTCGCACCCCCAGAAAGAAAAGCTTGATGTCACCTCGTTTTTTGGAGATCTGTTCGACGGCCTTGACGACTGAGAGAGAATCAAACCAGTTCCAGATTCCACCTCCCCAATAAATAATCTTGTCGGTTTTCTTGATTTGTGGAAATTTTTCTTCTAGCCTATTTTTATTCTTTGCAACAGGCTGGTCAGCAGACAAGCCGAAAGGCAGTATTGAGATAAACTTTGAGAAATCAGGTGATTCCAGATAAGAGGTTGAATTGATTAGACGACGGTCTGAAAGCAAACCAAGATAAAAATCTTTTTGTTTTTCTGAAGCACATAAAATATGATCGGCCGCATCTAATTGCAGACAGAGAGAATAATAGCTGAAATCAAAAACATTTTGTCTAGTTTTAATTTTGTCAAAAGCTGTGTATTCGAGAACTTCAATCGTAAGTGGATCATAGAGGTCGGCGATGTATCGAATCCCTTTTCTTTTGACACTGTATAGCAACGGCGGTCTCAGGCTTTGGGCGATAAGATAGTCAGTATTCCCAAGCTGTCTTGAGATGTCTTTGCTGGAGTGTCTCGGATCGTAAGTTTTTATTCGAAAATTAGTGTCGACCAGATCACAGCTGTCAGGAACAAAAAGCACAACGGAAAAATGTTTTGCCAGCGTTTTTGCAAGATTAAAATAACGTATACCCGGCCCCGCCATAACTTTGCCAACTTTGTCGTTGGATACCAGTGCAATGATCTTTTGACTACTCATAAAGATAATTTACATTAATTATTCACAACTTAGAAATTAATTAGTTTGCTTCTTAAAAAAGTTTTTAAGATAGTTTTTTTTAATAACGATTACAACTACAATCGCAATAAGCAAAATCAAGCCTGTGATAGAAAAGAGTAATGCTTTGACCGAAACCTCTTTCTGATACCACTTTGGTTTGATAACTTTTGGCGGTAGCCGGTCGGCGGAGGTGATAGTATCGACAGAACCACCGTTATTTTGTGAAATTTCAAAGAAAACAATATCTGAAATCGGTGTCAAGATCTTATTGTCTTGACCCTGAATTGTCAATGCATAGCGGCCGGCGGGAATAGGGAAGTCGATAGTGTAGCTAAATTTACCTGAAGAGTCTGCCTTGACGGAGAGGAGTTTATTCTCCGGCAATGTCGGCATCGGGGTGAGAGTCAGATTGGCGGAAAAATTTGGCTCAGTGACACCGGTGATTATAACACCAGAAAAGGTGCCGTCTTTGACATTGTTGATAAATTTAGTTGCCTTGGCTATCACGATGTTGCGAGGTTTTTTCAGTGTGTCTTTGATCTTCGGGTCTGGCTCCTTGATCGTAACTTTGAAATGTGTTGCCGGACCCCAGCCGTCACCGTTTTTGGCCTTGATATGAAAATAATACGTTCCGATCGCTTGATCCGCATAAGTCATTGCAAGATTGTTATTTGTAATTGTCGTACCGGGATCAGTTGCATCGGCTTGATCAAGCAAATAAGCATAGCCTGTTGTTGTCGTTGTCGGTGCAGCCCAATTTAATACAATTGTGGTCGCTTCGTAGGGAGTGTTCTGGTCAGGATGACTCGAAGAAGAGACGTTGATAGTGCCTGGCGGTGTTGGTTGGCGGACGATACTAAATGATCGTGAGTCGCCGCCGGTGGCGACGATCGGACCGTTGTTGGCTAACTGAACAGATGAAACAGACACGCTGCCACTTCCAGTTCCGGTCGCTTTGATATAGCAGGTGGCGATACGAAAGGACGAAGCTGAACTGGTCAGGGCTCCGACAAAACCACCAGTTCCAGTTGGTTGAGTTACCCAAAGAGCTGAGCCAGCAGAACAACTTGTTACCTGAACTGATCCCGAGGCAGAAATTGTGCCCTGAAAAGCATTAAAAGTCGTCCCTGAAGCGGTGATCGAGACAGAACTGGTGTTGCCGGGATATTTCAAACTACCACCAGAGACAGAAATTCCAGCCGCATGGGTGATGCTTGGTAGCGCAAAAATTGTCAGTGCAACTAAGAACAATTTGGTGACTGTTCGTTTCATTCAAACTCCTCGAATTATGAATAATGAATTATGAATCAGGGGTTTAAGCCCATAATTCCTAATTCCTAATTCCTAATTCCGCGAAGTTTAATTGCCCCAGCGTCCGGCCAAAATTGACAGGTCGGATATATTCACAACGTGGTCGCCATTCAGATCTGCCAGTGGTGCTTCCGGATTTGTTTCGTTCCAGTAAGTGGCTAGAATTGATAAATCTTGAATGTTGATTGCACCATCACCATTGATGTCACCAGATTTTTGAATAGTGATGGTAATATTTTTCGTGCCGACGACGACTCCGCCATCACCGTAGGTAATAGTATAAGAATTTGTTCCGATGGCCAATCCGGTCAGATTGATCGTCCAAGTTGTTGATCCAGCGCCGGCGATTTGACTACCATTAAGCGCGATAGTCGAAGTCGATGTTTTGCTGCCGGAAATTGTTTGACTTGTTGTATATGTCAGAAGTGTAAAGTGATTTGTATCGTTGGCGGCAGTGTCAACGTGGGTGGTAAACCAGCTGGTGAATAAATTATAAAAATTATAGTTGCCATTGAAAACGTATGGGGTGTAGCGGTAAAGTGAAGCTGTGGCTGAGTTCATAAAAGTCACGGTATAACCATCACTTGAAGTGAATGTTTGACCGACCTGATAATCAAGACCTTTGCCCTGTGAACGTTCGAAATTGTAGCGTAGTTGCCAGGCACCGTTTTCAACTTGCTTCGTAAAGCCTTCATAAGCGTCAGCGCAACCATTGCCATTGCTGTCACCGGAAACACTCGGATAGCAAGCATAACCCATCGAAGCGAGCATTGCCCAGCTATTGTTGTCAGAGCGGGTGATTAAGCTTTGTTCTTTTTGCAGAGTGACAAGCAAAACTTCTGGGTTGACGGTGCCGGTGGTTGTATTGACCGTGATACCGTTAAATGTGCCAGAGGCCTCGTTTGCACCGTGGGCGGCATCATAGATAATCTGAGCGGCAGTGCGGCCACCCTCTGAATATCCAGCCAGATATGAGCCCTTTGCTGTCAGAAAACTCTGGATGTCGCTTGCAGTCATCGAATTTATATTAAGAAAATCACTATCACTGATTATATTATTAAAAATCTTACCGTTGACATAATCGTCGCGAGAAATAGCAAAGGTTAGTGACGGCCAAAAAGATGCCAACAACATGCCAGCAACGACAAAAAAACTAAAGAGTTGTTTAAAAGCTTTCCCCATCCAGACACTCTCATCTTAAATCGTTCTAATTTTACCATATCGAAAAGATGATAGCTAGAAATGAACTGGGGGAAATGATAAGATTTAGTCAAATGCAGACAAGTTCAAATATTCTTCGAGCCCCGAAGGGGACCCCCCCTTGTGTCTTGTCGAGAAGTTTTACATAGCCTTGATGAACTCGAGTAGTAATAAATTGACAATGCAAAATAATTTTTCTTTTAAATCTAGTCGCATCCTCACTCAAATAGCGGTTTTTCTGATTCCGTTTTATTTTTTTCGATTCTCGATCGGACCGATTAAGACAAATGTTTTTGAGGTCGCAGTTTTGGTGGCGCTCCTCAATACGTTATACATTATACGTTATACTAAAAAAGTGGCCTGGGGCTCATCCTGGCCCTATGTATTTTTACTGATCGCTTTCGTCTCTATTTTTCCAGCCTATAACAAGACCGCAGCTCTTGGTATTTTCAAGGGTTGGTTTTTGGTGCCAATTGTTTTATATTGGCTGATTATCAATTTGTTTGGACTGTCATCCTCGGGCAGGCAACGCCATGACCCGGGGATCCAGGGCGCAAAGAAACAACAAAATTCTCTGGATTCCCGTCTCAACCCGAAGGGTCCCCTTTGGGGCGGGAATGACAAAACTGTCGATGATATCTCGAAAATTATCCTGCCACTCTTTGCAGGATTTGTGGTCGTGACTCTCTGGGCGGTTCTCCAGAGTTTCGGTGCCATCACGATGCTTTTTTATCAAAAAGATGATCCAACTTTTTTGCAATACCTTGTTTCAAGTAATTTTCGTCTTTTCGGTCCATTTGAATCACCAAATTATCTGGCGATGTATCTGGTGCCGGTTTTTTTTCTGACGATCCCTATTTTGTATTATTTTCGGAGAGTCTTACCGAAATATTTTTGGCTTGTTGCCATCACACTTGGATTTGCCATCAACGCAACATTATTTACCGGTTCACGCGCCGGCATGTTGGCGTTTGTAATTCCGCTAACAGTGATATTTTATATAAAAATGAGAACAGTCTTTCGACAAAATTTCAAGCAGGGCTGGGTTTTGATTGTCCTAATTTTGGTTGCATTGTCGATTTTCTCTCTAAATTTCAGTGCGGTCACGGCAAACCGAAGCGAAAGCAATAGTGATCGG
>PEZW01000008.1 GCA_002773985.1 Candidatus Berkelbacteria bacterium CG10_big_fil_rev_8_21_14_0_10_43_13 | reverse complement strand
CTAAACACTTAAATTTTAGCTAAAAACTGCACTGCACTTTTAATTTGGAGCTAACAGTTTGCATCGCGAGCTTGAAAAATTACTCATGTTTGTCTACTATTAGATCTATGCAAACAATTGAGCCAAAAATTCCGATTAAAATCATTTCAAAAATGCCAAAAGACATCTATCTTAAACTGGCGAAAAAAGCCATCAAACTCTACTTGAGCAATGAATCTGTGCCGAACTCAGAAATTCCAGTCGATCTTTTGCGAGTCAAGGCTGGCTGTTTTGTCTCTGTTCATCTGAAAAAGAATAAAGAATTGCGCGGATGTATTGGGACAATTTTGCCGACAAAAAGTAGTCTGGCACAGGAAATAATTTCCAACGCGATTTCAGCCTGCAATGACCCAAGATTTATGCCGATCGAAAGAAAAGAATACACTCAGTTGAGAATATCTGTAGATATTTTATCTGAACCAGAATTAATTAAATCAAAACGCAAACTAGATCCGCAAAAATATGGCTTGATCGTTCGTGCCAAGGATGACGGCCGGCTCGGCGTTCTCTTGCCTGACTTATCAGGCATCAAAACTGCTGACGACCAGATTGAGATCACCAAGCGCAAAGCTGAAATTTTCGACAAAGAAACCCCGATCGAACTCTACCGCTTCTCAGTCGAGAGGCATGAAGAGAAATAATTTCTCAACAACCTCAATTTCAATCACAAATTAAATCAAAAAGTACCAAAAACTGAACGATCGTCCATTTTTTGATACTAATAGAGTTGCGAATAAAATTTAGTGGAAACAATCTCGAAATAGAGAATACTTCGTTAGTTTAGTACGTCACGGCGTTGCCGACGGGAACAACTTCGTACCAGATATTGCCGGCGTTGAATTTGATCTCTGCTCCAGCACTGTCAGCGAATTTTGTCTGGGCAGAATTACTTGCCTTGCTCCAAGTAGCGACAGTGGCACCGCCGTCAATAAAAACAACCGCATTGCCGGTACCGACCAAGTTCATAATTGTTTCTGGCTTTCCGTCGGGCTGAGTACCATATGAAGTCGGCGTAAACATTACGACGACGTTTTTGGCTGTCAGTTGAGCGCTGTTGTTGCGATCATTCTGAACAGTCCCGCCCTGAGATCGACCGTAATTGTTGTTACTTGCGTCGTATTTCCACTCGACATTGTAAGAGGCGTTGCCGTAAGTTATCTTGATGTCCGGGTTGGCTGCTGTCACCGGCGCGGTGTCTTCCTTGCGAGTAAGCGGAGTAAATGTCGGTGCCTTATCAAAACCAAGTTTGGAGACAAGGGCGGTCAATTTTGAATTATTTGTATAAAGATTGTGTGGTGACGGGCGGTCACTGGCGCGGAAAAAATAACTACTACCGTAGGCGAGCGCCTCGATGTTTTTCATACCCAGTGTGCCGATATCGGCCAGAGCCGGCTGACTGCCACCAGCGTGAGCTATTGGAATATTGTATTCAAGTCCCCAGCGGAGGAAATAAGGCCTGAGACTGCGAACAGGTCCGATCGAATCAGGTAGTGGCTGCTGAAAAACAGCCAGAAACCGAGTGATACCACCTTCGGCAAAGGCTTCATAAACAGCACCGGCAGCGCTAAGACCTGATTGTGGTCTGGCGTCCGGAAAATGGTTTTCAATCATCACGCCGACGATCGGCTGCTTGGCCGCGTCTTCACTGACCTGGAGTCCGGTCAGCGGACTGGCCACTGTCGCTACCTTGACCGCGTCACCAGTCAGATCCGTGGAAGGAGGATTTGCTTTGTCAGCAGCTGATTTATTGTTTTTCATCTGCAGGCCAAACCAAATCGCGGTGACGATAATCACTATCAACAAGATGATCACGAGCCACTTCATTTTCTTGTGCTCGCGAAAATATTTGCGAATTTTGGCAAATCGCTCAGGTTTATTTTTTTTGTCGCCATTTGAAGTTGCTGGCGAACCCTCGTTTTTGATCTCTGGCTCTGTGGCGTTTTCGTTTTGGTTTATTTCAATTATGTCCATGGGAATATTTTAGCAGACAATTTCTTACCTGCCAACTGTTTACTCCTTAATTAATTTAAAAAAATTCTAGCAATTATTTTGTTCATTTTCGTGTCTGATTTTCCATTGTTAGTGATGAAGCCAACCAGCCTTCGCTGAATCCAGACGATGGCGAGACTCAGGACGGAGACAAGAATAAATTCTATTAAATATGAGTAGTGTGGATCAAAATTTGTCTTCGCCACCCGCCAGAGACTGAGAAATAAAATTTGCCAGAGATAAATCCAGAGCGAAGCAGTACCGATAAAGACGACAAAACGATTGTCAAAAATTTTGGCAAATGTTTTGGTCAAACTAGAGAGATAAAGCAAGATCGAAATGAATAATGCGTATGACAAGTAGTAAATATGCGGAGGATATTTAGCTGACTGTGTCGGGATAAAATGACCGGTCGTATTTAAATAATATAGTGCCGATGTGATGAAGATCAGTCCGAAAAACGTTGCCAACTTGATCAAAACTTTGCGGTCCAGATCCTTTATTGCCAATCCGAGGCCAGCGACACAGCCAAAAGGTAATAAATAGAAGATTATATTTTTGAATATCTGATCAACAAGAGCGTAATCTGACAAGCCAGAGCCAGGATAGACTCGACTGATAATTTCGTAGGTAATGTAGATAAAAAATAAAGTCCAAAGGAATTTCTTGCTGCCAATTTTTTGGTAAAGGTTCAAGAGAAGTGGCATGATCAGGGCGATTAGGATAAAAACTCGTATGATCCAGACGTAGCCGATACCAGTCGTCAGCTCGAAGCTGGATAAAATTACACTTCTCGAGTAGGGGAAGGTCGTGCCGGAAAAATTTGCGATCATTAATTTGATCAGGAAAAAGAAAATCAAAAAAATTGCCGTCGGGACATAGAGACGAAAAACACGGTGGTACAGATATTTGAGATAACTTAAATTTCTGGCCGACGAAAGAGTGTAGACCGAGCCCATCAGTAAGACCATCAGCGGAACGTCAAAATTTCTTAATTGAAAAAGTCCGGCCGGTGGATTGACATGGGCAAAGATAATAGCGAAAAGGCCGATCGTTCGGAGGGCATCAAAACGAAAATCACGTGTTTTTGTTTGCATAAGTATATTATAGTAGGAAATTTGTCGTCGAGCTAGTGTGTACAGAGCAAATCATTTATTTATCTGTGCGCATCGTTTACAAATAGGTCGGTTTTTGATATTATTCCTGTATTAACTCCATGTTCTATCTTTTAATTTTAGAAATTCTGAAATTGGGATTTGATTAGAAATTAGAAATTTGGAATTAGAAATTACCGCGCAAGCGGTCATTATTCCTCGGTAGCTCTCCGCCGGCTGGCGGATGGCAGAGCACAACCATATAATCGAATAAGAAAATGTGCAATGTTGATGTGATTTATAATAAAGAACATGACCGATTTTATATCGGGCAGACTGAGAATTTAAAAACCAGATTGATTGCCCATAATAATAAAACTTTTAAAAATTGTTTCACAGCTAGGTTTGATGGCGAATGGCAGTTAATTTATAAAGAAGAAGTTGCCACTCGAAATGAAGCTTTGGTAAGAGAAAAACAATTAAAAAGTTTTCGAGGCAGACAATTTGTGAAAAGTTTTATTCCTCGGTAGCTCAATTGGCAGAGCGCTTCGCTGTTAACGAAGATGTTACTGGTTCGAGTCCAGTCCGAGGAGCCAATAAAAAATACCAATTTGAATTGGTATTTTTTATTGGCAATTTCGGTTGCGACAAGTCCAGCCGTACCCTTCCGAAGCCCCAAGGGGGCGGAGGAGGGTTCGAGGAGCCAAAGAAAGAACGCCGTGCAAACAGTGTTTTTTCTATAGCAGAGCTACTTTCACAATACAAAAAACTCCCAGGGTTTATGCTGAGAGTTTTTTTGCTGGCAATGTTTATTGGTTATTTAACCAATACAACATTGATCGCGTTTAGTCCTTTTGGAGACTCTTCTGACTCAAAAGAAACTTCGTCGCCTTCTTTGAAAGTGTCAAAATCACCGTTTGTGCAAGAGTTTTTGTGAAAAAATAAATCTTTTTTTTCCAACTCTGGAGAGGTGATAAAGCCAAATCCTTTGTCTGTGAGCGTTTTGATTGTGCCCGTCATAGTGTTTGTGCTTGTTTATGTTGCTAAATGAATTGATCCGAGAAGCTCGACTATTTTTCCAAAATAATTCTATTAAACAATAACATGTAATAAGACAGGAGTCAAACCGAATAATTTAGGGACATTATCCATGGGAGAACCACTCTTCGCATGAAGCTGTGAAAGTGAGCGGTGAGGGGACAACCGTCCCCTAAAGTCTAAAGTTACTACTGGTGTCGTGCAATATAATCGTCAATTTTTTCACTCGGATTCATCGAACTGATTCTCCTGTTTTACTATACAAATTAGAAATACAGTATGTGCATAATATTTTATTGCAATGTCGCGTAATAAATGCCCTTGGTGTGCTGACCATAATACATATACCAGGTACCCTTAATTTTTGCCAAGGTTGGATCACCCGGAGGATTGGGTGAAAATTTAATATTTGCATCCTTGTTATTGGTAAAATCGAAGACCGGCGCGGAAAAAGTATTATTTGCAAAAACCGTATGGTAGATACCGGTGTAGCTCCAGAAATAGACGCGCAATTCGGCCTGTCCCGAGCTTGCCTGCGGTGAGCCGGTCGAAGCCATCGAAGAGTCCCAATTAACCCATTCGGCGCCATCAGCCATGCCAAGCAGAATGCTGTCGCGCGAGTCGATGGCCAGTCCCTGTTTTTGCCAGGTTAAGCCGTCTTTAGAGGTTGCCCAGAAATAAATGTCGGTCGTACTATTTGGAACTTTTCCGCCTGCGGTGTAGGGCTCGTTGATGGCACCGCGGTAAATCATCACAAAGCTACCATCAGCCAGTATTGTCGTGCTTTGTGCGCCGACATTTTCTAAATCGAAACCACTCTCTGTTTTATCAACTCTGGTGCCGGGTTCATCAGTCCAGTTCAGACCATCCGCCGAAATCGCGCTCTTGATGACACCGGCGTTTTGGAAATACATCCGCCAGGTCCCGTCTGGCAATTTGATCACGTCGGGAAAAGTTGCCATTTTCTTGCGTTCACCGGATTCTTTGGTCCAAGTTTGGCCGTCGGTCGAAATTGCGGAATAAACCTCTAGCTTGTTATTTGGCACCTCCGGCTCGACTGAATAATACATCCGGAATTGACCGCCGCCCAAGTCGGCGATCTCAGCGTCAGCAAAGTTACCGGCCACGGCGACCTGGCCGTCCTGCCAAACCTCTTTGGTTTCAGTACTCTTCTCACTGGTTGAGGCCGTATTTCCCGTCGTCGAGCTGGTGCTTGATGAAGTCTCAACTTTCTTATTCTTATTTACAAAATAATAGATACCTGCCACCAAGATGAGCAAGATAACTATTATTGATACCACCAGAGCCGCTTTACTGCCTCGGCTCTCATCCGGTCTCTTCGTTTGTTGTTCGTCCATAATATTCCTCCTGATTATTATATTTCGATCTTTTTATCTTTGCCATTCTTCAGTGCCACTGGCCGGGAATGTAGCCGGACAATTGCCGACCCCATTGGCTGTCAGCAGTTTCTCAGCCGAGACGAGATTTAAGTAGACATATTTGTTGTCTCCGGCATAGCAAAGACTTTCACCGGGCTTGACCTCTTCCGGCTTCTTGCTGTAGGTATAGGTGCGAAAGCCAAAGCGGTCGTTTTCATTCTGGTTCAATGCGCCACTCACTTCTCTTAGCACCTCGACCATGTTTGCCGTACTACTCAAATTCAGCCTTGTACCTTTCATGTCTGTGGCGTCCCCTTGAAACCAGCCACCGGACAGGGTGTCGGCGACATCATGGCTGATCTGGCCACAAGTCAGTCCAGCCGGTTTTTGCCCATCCCAAAGCATCAATTTTGCTTCGTATTTTGTTTTAAGTTCAGGAATAAAATAATTATAGGGGCAATCAGCATGTTTGTTGTGATCCGATTGCCACCGCTTAGGATTGATATGAAAAGCGTTATAAGATGGATTGATCAGATAAAAATCCCATGTTCCGGCAATTTTCGTACCGTCAGTTTGGCCGATAAGTTCGCCGGCCTTGAGCTGGATTTTGACATTCGTGCCGACATTTGACTCCGCTGACGGTTCCTTCGCACCGGCATTTTTGATCGTCTCGTTGACTTCGGCGATGTGGTCAAAAACATAAGTGATGCCATCACAACCGGCGTCAATCTCGAGGCGATATTCACCGCGAGAACCACCGTCACCATAATTGGCTTTTTTGTAATAAATCCCCATCAGGGTCGAATCCATCGGGGCATAAATTGGCGTTGATACAGTTGTTCCGTCGATTGTTTTTTTGTTGCTGATATAGCTTCGCGAAGCCGAGCCGACATTGAGTCCGCCAAGCGGAGCGATAGAGTTTATATTATCTAAATTGGTAAAGTCTTTTGTGAAAATTGTAGTTGTTTTACAACTGACCTGGCCTCTGGCATCTGACGAAGTATTTTCCTGTCCGGCTGAAAGATTATTTGATCTGTCTCGATCTGCCTGATAGTCTCTCTGGTTGAGGAAAAAGAAGACGAGGATCAAAATTGCAATCAGAAAAATTATCACAAATATTACCCAGTGCTTTTTTTGTGGAGGTTCTAGAACCTCCGGTGTCTTGTCTTTCATCTATCAAAACTCCAGATTATTAATATTTATCCAACAGCAAAAATATTATCGGCCGCCACCTGTGCCTGAGCCACTGCTAGAACCGCTCGTGTTCGAGCTATTTGTCGGACTGTTTGAGGTTGATGTTGCATTTTCCACAGCTGGAATTGGACTTGAACTTGTCGTTGCCGCGGCCGAGCCGGCACAGTAGTCGCTCATCGAGCCAGGTGAAGTTGCCGGTAAAGCTTGAATTATTGCTGTATCTGTCGATGATAGAAAATCGAGCCAGCAAATACCATGCCATGACAGATCTTTATCGTCGCTGTGGGCGGTCTGAAAAACTGTGCCTTTTGATATCTCATTTGCTTGGCGGAGGTCGTAAACGCCATAATCAAAGAAAGCATTATTGGCACTGAGTAATCCGACGGCGGTGGCAATGGTGTCACTAGCTGTAATCTTGACCGGCTGGTCGATCAAAGTGGTCCGAGAATCCATCTCTTGAGCCGCTGGAAATTTGTCGGCAAGTGCTGAAAAAGTTGGTGATAGTGTCCGGAGATGTCCCAAGCGATATTTAATACCGCAAGAGTTAATAAAATCGAAAGTATATTGAATCTCACCATCGACCAGATAGCGGCTACCATCGATAACTATCGCGTCCAATGGTGCGACGACTGTCTGGTTGTTCGAGCCATCATCAAAACGAAAACCGCCATGAGGCTTGTAATTATCACCACGATATTGGCCCGGGTAGAGGACTGAGACGACTTTGGAAATGTCGGTCGGGAGTGGCAAGACAAGTGGTGTCGGACAGTCTGGCGGTGTACTACTAGCTGAATAAGTTCCGTCACTTGCCATCATCCAACGTACATCAGCTGAGTCGGTTGAAGTAGAGCTTTTGTTGCCGTTCGAACCAGTGATAGGGACGTTGCTTTTACTCTTATTTGGTCTCCCAGTAAAGGCGAAATAACCACCGAGACCGAGTACTATAAAAATTAATACAACCACAAGCCACATCCTGCTTTTACTCGGTTTTTCTGTGATCTGATCATTTTTTTGATTTTCATCGAGCATTATATTCCTTGATTATTTAAAATCTCCGCTACAAATATCGGGTGCATTTGCTTTTAATTCCGTAGCACTTGTGTTTGTCCAAAGGCTCTCAATTGTAGATTTGGCGTTTGCAGAAAAGTAAGACAACGGGCATATTCTTGTGGCAACACCAGTCTCATTTCCGGCATCTCTTATATAGCCAAATTGCCAGTGAATCATTCTGAAATTTGGTAAATCTGTGATAGCGACTGGGTGTTGTGGTGTACCAATCAGATCACCGACTTTAACTATGTCGCCAACCTTGAGACCCTCTCTTACGCTTCCGAGTTCGCAATAATCCACGCCCCATTTACCGCTTGCCGTTTCAATATCGTATGTTCCCGCATGGCTAGAATTATCAGTGATAGCAGTAACGGTCGCATCCATTGAAGCAATTATTGTGGGAATTTCGCTTGGGTTTTCCCATTGAAAATCTACTCCCGGATGCCCCTGAGGATTTTGTGGCTTTGGGTGATATATGGTTTCCCCCATTGGAGTCATCGCACTCGGTAAGATACTACTTGTAGAATACGGTAGATAGAGCGTTGGCGGGACTTCCACTGCCGCTGGACTGGCTGGGCTGGCTGTCGGCGTGACACTAGCAGTATCAGTAGTAGTTTTCTTTTTGGTCGTGGTCTGGTCTGGAGTACTATTGGCTGATTTTTGGGTTTCAAGCACTGCCGTTTCGGCCACATTTTGCTCATCCAATTTTTTTTGGCAGTCAGAATATCTGGTCTGAATTTCTCCATATTTTGGATATTTTGGGGTTACTTGCCCCAAATACTCTAGGCACTTCTGCCACTCACCCTGACCAAAATTAGCCTCTCCTTTTTTCGCTAGATTTTCTTCTTTATTCAATCCCTCGGCGTCAGATTTCTTGGTTTGAATCTTGGCCCAGCGCCATTTCTTCTTGGCTTTATCGTATCTTACAATAGCATCTGTATATTTGCCTTCGGCGATCAAATTGTCCGCTTCTTCAATCAATTTATTTGACTGATAATAAGTCACGCCAATGTAAGTGCCACCACTGGCAAAAAAAGTTCCACCAACAATAATTACTGCCAGACCGATTGGAATAAAACCTATCTTATATCTTGTCACATTTTTTTCTATTCATTATTTCAACATCAGTGTTTTAATATTGTTTAATTCTTCGGCTTCATTTCACTTGTTTTGTAGACCATCAAGTAATTATTTTCTGAAATTTTGACGACACCTGGGTCGGCAGTTAATTTACCTGAATCAAATCTGTTTGTAGTTTTGGTAAAAGTTTTACCATCGGTAGAGGTTGATATTTCGACACCGGCAGTATAAAGCAGATATCTAATACCATCGTAATAAATATTTGGCACGCCGGCATTTTCAAGAGCGATTCCTTCGTATGTAAATGTTTTCCCATCGGTTGAGGTGGCAGAGATTATTCTGTTTTTGTCCGTGCCGATATACATTCGCCATACATCTCCAACTTTTATGACATCGGGGTCAAAAATCATCTCGTATTCGAACCGTATGCCGTCTTCTTGGGTAAAGTTTACACCGTCAGTTGATATGGCGGAATATATTTTGTTGACTACGGATTCAGTGATTTTTTTGGTTCTGTTCTCTAAAATATCATAATAATAAAGTCTGATTCGACCGTCGGGCAGTAAATATGGGTCTGGATCGGCGACTGCTTTATCCCCGATACCGTCAATCTTGATAATTTGTCGCTCCGTCCAGCTTCTACCTCCATCAATCGATTTTACCATTCCGGTTTGTTCGGCAATACCGTCGGTCGAGACATCGACGAAATATGCAAAAATCGTACCGTCTTTGACAACCGCGTCTGGAACGCTGGCGTGAGTAGCAAGAATTTTGCCGGAGTCAGTCCATTTCAAAAGATCTGTACTGGTGGCATAAGAAACACTATCCTTGTAGGGTCCCTGATCCATGGTAGACCAGTTAGTTTGACCTATGTCCTTACTAGCTTCAGACGACAAGTCATTTGATTTTTCAGTTGATTGATCAACTTCAGTATCCTTGTCTTCTGTCGGTTTTGATTTGCCAAAATAATATGCAACGATCCCAATCACAACGAGAACGATTAACCCAATCACAATCCAAAGCCATGTTGGCTTTTTCTTCGGAACAACTTGCTCGATAGGTTCTTCCATAGTCCTCCTTTTTTGTAATCAAATTATACCATTTCGGCTCGAATTTCTGCAACGACTCGACTCCACCAGTAGACGGAAGCGAAGGGAGATCAGACGAAGCATACAATTCGGCAGAAAATAAATAATCGTGATATAATTTATTTATTAAGAATAAATCAAAAAATCTAAGGAGGGAAGATGAGTAAAAGATGGTGGATCGTACTAATTATTGTTAGTTTTCTGGTTGGTCTGGCCGGCGGGGCAATCGGAGGATACAGATATTATCCAACAAAAAACAAGGCAACTAATACTAAAACGACAGCAGAAAGCACTACCACGACAACAGAAAATACCACCGCGACAGATAGTGTCGCCTTGGAAACATGCCTGAAAGCAAAATGGGGTGAATCGAAGTATCAGGCTATTTCAGCCAACCCATCATTAGCCTCGGTTGATGATAAATTTAACGCATTACCTTGTTATAAATAAGGAGGAAAAATGTTGAAAAAATTACTATTTTTATTCGCTTTTTCTCTGTTTGTTTTACCAATATCAGCAAAAGCAATTGACGATGAAACAGAGCAGATACCCGAAGAAGCCAAAACCTGTTTTATTTCCAAGCTAGGTCAAACTGCCTTCAATGATATTATTACCGGACAGAGAGAACCGACAACTGAAGAAAAACAAAAGGGGGCATCGTGTTTTCAAAATATGTTTAAGGAAAACAAAAAGATTGAAGTTAAAGATAATATAAAAGCTTGTATAAAGAAAAATCTGGGAAAAGACTTTGAAGTAATTGGTGAAATAACCGAGGAACAAAGAGCAAAAATTGACTCTTGTTTTACTGATGCCAAGACTGGAGCGATTGCCTTCCCAAATGAAACGAAGAAGTGCATCGCTTCCGTCGTCGGCGAAGCAAGATCAAAAGAAATTATGAACAATGGCGAACCAACAGAAAATGAAAAAATGTCGATCGGCCCCAAGTGCTTTGGGATGAAACCGCCAAAAGATGCCGGCATGGATAAAGTGTCGCCGGAACAGCAAAGTTGTATTCAAAATATTACTGGTGGGAAAATGGTACAGCCGACAGAAGATCAAAAAAAGGAAATTGGACAGAAATGTTTTGGCGGTGAAATGCGCGATAAAGCCAAAGAAAAAATGGGCACAATGAGCGATGAAGACAAAACATGTTTTGCCAGTGTCTTTGGTAAATCTCCTGATGAAATGGGTCGTCTTACCGCAGACCAAGAAAAATTGATTGGAGAGAAATGCTTCTCGAAGTCAAACTCCATCAGCCCTTCTAACGAACAGGGCAGTAATCAAATCCAAAGAGAGGAACAGCTTGAAAACAGACCTGAAGACCAAAACAGAGATCAATCTGAGAGTCAAAATAGTGATCAGCCTGAGGGTCAAAGCGGACCAAGTGAAATTCCGGATAGTATATCTCAGTTGAAAGATGCTACAAAGGCCTGTATCGCCACCGCGCTTGGATTAACTGTAGAAACCTTACAAAATGCTGATTATAGTACTGCTGCAGCGGGAAATGCGGTTGGGGCTTGTAAGACCGCCAACGGCGAAGAGTAGTCTCTAGCGACCGCCCTAAATAAAAATACGAGTTTAGCAAAAGATAAACCGTAAAACCATATCTCGAACTTTTGCTATGTTTAGAGCTAAGAAAAACATACCCTAGCGCTGTATTTTTTTGATATCACAGACTGGACCCGAATTTATTTGTTTGTTTGGCTAAGATAAAATCTTATACAAAAACGTTCCGGATGTATTGTCCGATGATGAAACCGACAATGACGACAATCATACCAATAAAAAGATGTTGGGAAATTACCTGCCATCTCTTATGCGCCGGTACAATAATATAATTGATGAGTGTCAGGACCAAAATACCCCAGACAATACAGGCGATCAGGGCAAGTGTGGAAGAAAGAAAAATTATGGGGACAAGAAAGGTCAGCGCAAAAATAATTTTTGTGATAAATGTGCTCACAGTAGCTATCCAAACATCACGGTTGCTGAGCGTACTCTCCGATTCTTCAGAGATGTGAATACCAAAGGCGTCAGACAGAGCGTCGGTAAAAGCAATTGTCAGAACGCCGCCGATAATTGCGGTTCGCGATGCGTCGCTTGCAGACAATCCGACAATGAGTCCGAGGGTTGTGACAATACCTGAAGTGGCGCCAAAACTAAATCCGATTTTTGATGAGTGTTTCATATTCTCCTGATATTATTTTTTTGTGATCAAATCACTGCTTCTCTGAGCGGTGAGGGGACGGTTCTCTTTTGATCAGTATATTAGGCTTTTTGGACAATTTAACTGATTTTTTGTCTCAACCAACTTTAATATAGGTTGGTTGGTATTTTTATGTTTGAGCAATCAGGATGATTATCAATATACCAATAGTGTTTAGAAGAAAGGTTATGAAGATAAAATACCAATTCTTAACCTTGGAAAGACCGAGCATGCTGATGCCAACCTCATCTGGCAGAGGTGAGGCGATGATTGTTGCTCCGACAATCGGCAAAAGCCAAATAAAGTAAGGGGTCGAAAAGATTTTTTTCAAAAAAGACCCGCCAAAACTCTTAAATAGCGGCACTAATTCCTCGAAAACTTTGTCGCGTAGATAACGAAAAATCAAATAATTGCCGAGGACTGCGCCGGCATCGGCAAAGATGGCAACAGCGACAGGATTCAGAGTATGAGCCAGATCATAGAGGATAACCGTTGCTGGAATGACGGTAAAAATAGAGACAAAGAAAATTCCAGTGACAAAAGCGCCGATTAGTCCAAGACTGCCGATTTTACTGATAATATTTTGGACAATACTCGAATTGGCAAAGTAAAAAACAAAGCTAAGCTCAAAACCAACAAAGCTGTGTTTTTGTAACGCCACTTCTGCCACCGTTGTTTGAAAACGTCATCAATCATAATTCAATATTTATTTCTTTGGCTTGCCCAACAGCTCAAACATATTCTTCTTGTACGCTTCGACACCGTCTTGGTTGAAGGGATTGATGTCAAGTAAGTATGCACTCATCATGCAAGCCGTCTCGAAAAAGTAGATGAGATGACCGAGATTTTTAGCACTCATTTCATCCATCTCGACAATGATGTTTGGCACGCCACCGTCAGTGTGGGCGGCGATAGTGGCAGCGATCGCTTGGTCACTGACCCAATCGATTTTTTTACCGGCAATATAATTTAATTCGTCAAGATTTTTTTCCTCACTTCCGACTACAAGATCGCTGCGTGGACTTTTAATTTTTATGACAGTTTCCAGCAGATGACGTTCGCCTTCCTGGATATATTGCCCGAGTGAATGAAGGTCGGCGGTCAGGTCGACGGAGGCAGGGAAGAGGGCCTTGCCGTCCTTGCCCTCTGATTCGCCGAAAAGTTGTTTCCACCACTCCGCCAGGTAATGCATGTTCGGTTCGTAGTTTGTTAAAATCTCGATTTTTTTACCCTTACTATATAGTATGTTGCGGACGGCGGCGTAGCGGTAGGCACTGTTTTCGTTTAATCCGGCGCTTGAATATTCGGCCATGCCTTCAGCCGCGCCAGCCATTAATTCATCTATATCGATGCCGGCAGCAGCGATCGGTAAGAGTCCGACCGCAGTCAGGACCGAGTAGCGCCCACCGATATCGTCGGGAACGACAAAAGTAGTATAGTCTTCGGCATCTGCCAATTCTTTGAGCGCTCCTTTATTTTTATCGGTTGTGGCGAATATCCGCTCGCTAGCCTTGTCTCCATATTTCTCAGTCATCAGTTCGCGAATAGCGCGGAAGGCGAGTGCCGGCTCAAGTGTCGTGCCTGACTTGGAGATAACGTTGACGGAAACTTCTTTATCTTTGATGTAGTCGAGTAATTCTTCCAAATATTTCCCGCTCAAGCTTGTGCCGGCGTACACGATCTCTGGCACACCGTTATTTTTACCGAAGTTGGGACTGAGCGCCGAAATCACGGCTCGAGCACCAAGATACGATCCGCCGATACCGATGACAACCAAAACGTCCGAATTATCCTTTATCTTCTCCGCCGCTTTTTTAATCCGATCAAATTCATTTCGGTCGTAATTTTGCGGTAAGTCACGCCAGCCAAGCATCTCAGCGCCGGGCAATTTTTTTTCTTCGACTCCGATATGCATACCGGCGATTTTTTCCGCCAGCGAATTAATTTTCTCCACACCGACAAATTTATCCAGATAACTTAAATCCAAATTAACACTCGACATTTTACTCCTTGATTAGTTAAACCAATCATAGCAAATCAAAACTGTAAATTTAAGCTCTTGATTATCCTTTCATCTCCCTATAAAACATTTCATCAGAGTTCTGAACAATACTGGTAGTAATAAGAGCACTCTGGCAAAATTACAATTCGAACTAAATATCTTCAAAATACGTAGACTTTGATTTTCTGCAATTGAAAGCCACAAAAAATCCAAATTTACGATCAAGATCAAGTACAAAAATTTTTTGTTTTGGTGTATATTAAAGTTAATATTAAAAAGCGAGGATTTATGCTAAAAGGTAAAAGCGCGATTGTAACCGGTGCTGGTCAGGGGATCGGCGAGGGAATTGCCAAAGTCTTGGCCAAAGACGGGGCAACCGTCTTGGTTGCTGACCTGAATCTGGAGAACGCTGAAAAGGTTGCCAAAACAATCGTTGGTGCCGGTGGTAAAGCGGTGGCAATCAAGTGTGATGTTTCGAACAAAAGTGAAGTTGACGCGATGGTAGAAAAAGCTATTTCAGAATTTGGCAAACTTGACATTCTCGTCAACAACGCTGGTATCTACCCGTTTAAACCGTTCTTGGAGATGACTGAAGAAGAATGGGATAAAGTTATCAATGTAAATTTGAAGAGTTCTTTTCTCTGTACTCAAGCCGCAGCTCTCAAAATGGCGGAGGGAAGTAAAATAGTGACGATTTCTTCAATTGCCGGTTTTGTTGGTTTTGAGGGGCTTGCTCACTATTGTGCCACCAAAGGTGGTATCAACGCCTCAATCAGAGCTATTGCGCTGGAATTAGCCAAGAAAAAAATTAATATCAACGCTGTTGCTCCCGGGGCAATTCAAACGCCGGGTGCCGCTTCAGCCGAAGAAGTGATGAAACAAACCATCGCCATGATTCCAGTTGCACGAATGGGCCAGCCAGAGGACATTGCCAATGCTGTTACTTTTCTTGCTTCAGATCGTGCCGACTACATCACTGGTCAAACACTGATCGTCGATGGTGGTTGGACATTGCGATAAAAATGAGGCAAATAAAATAAAAAACGCGGAGATATTTATTCACCGCGTTTTTTGTTTGAGCAGATTATTTAAAAGACAATCGGAATGGGTGCAAGAGTTTCCAGCCGTAGCTTGGCTCAGTTAAGTCTGAATTCAATATTGCGGAAGTTGATTTCGTCTGACCATTAATATTTACTAAAACTGTGCCAACTTCAGAATTTTTACTCTTGCTTGAATTTATCTTGTCGAGCGTAATTGCTGGTGTTATTTTTTTATTATCTACGGTGTAGTAATTCAGGTCGTCTTTAGCGATGATTTTAATTGATTGGCCCCAAGCCGTCTCATATTTGCCAACAACATTGCCGGCTTTGACGACATTGATATTTCGGAAATTACTAGCGTTTGATTGGATAAAATTGGTTGTGTCTCTGAGCACCGTCAGGCGGCTTGGGGCACCGAGGATCGCCCCGACCATTACTGGCGCATCCGAGTCTGTAGCGTTTTTTACAGCGAAGAGGAGACAACCACCAGCTTCAGGTGTGTTGCCGGTTTTAATGCCAATTACTCCGTCCTTGCCCAGGATAGTATTGTAGTTATTAACTGTCCCAGCGATTGGTAGGTCGGCTTGTTGTTGATTGACGATCTCGGCGAGAACTGAATGAGACAAGGCCTTGTCTCCAATTTTTACCAGGTCGACGGCGCTACTGACAGTTTGATCTGAGAGGCCGCTGGCGTCAGCCATGTGAGTGGCACTCCAGCCGTTGTCAGCCGCCATTTTATTAGCATAGGCAAGATAATTTTCCATCGAGCCAAAGGCCCAAACAGCTAGAGTGGTTGCGATATTATCACCGGAGGCGATCAGAAGTCCCTGGAGCATTTGATATTCGGTCAATACCTCGCCGTCGTTAACCGGCAGGAGAGAGCCACCGACAGCTAAGTCATCATAATAATATTGAACATCATCTGACGTGATCTGGTAGCTAGGGCCAGACTGACCTGCTTCGAGTGGTTTTTTCTCCAAGACAGACAGGGCGAGGACAATTTTGGCAATGCTGGCAATCGGATGAGCCACCTGTTCACCACTGTTTGCTAAAACACCGTAGCCGACAGCGCCGACCGCCGCTTGGCCATAGGCTGGCCAGACAATTTTTGTTTCTGCATAACCAGTCGTATTGATTTCGGTCAGGGTTGGACTGACTGAGGCTTTGGTAAAGGCAATTGTGACTAAATATGCTAATACTAAAATTATTACGACTGAAACGGACACTACTGTTGATAGGTTGTTTGGTCGTGCCGCTTTGGATGCGGCTGATTTGAGTTCTGTTTTTTTCATATTTTTATTTTAACAAAAAATTGTAAATGCCTCAAATCATAATATCTTTTGATATCAACTTAATTTTTATCTCATTTGTGCTATTATATTGGTGTTATCATCAAGTCTTATTTTTATGTCAAATTTAATTCAACAAAATATTTTGCTAAAAGATTATTCCAATTTTAAAATCGGCGGTCCGGCACGATATTTTCTTGAGTTCAAAAGTTTAGAAGAGTTAAAAGCTGGTTTGGCCGAGTGGGAGGAAATAAAAGAGTCGGGCGACTTTGTTGGCGAGAAAGTTTTCATTATTTCCGGAGCAACTAATATTTTATTTAATGATGCTGGTTTTGATGGCCTAATTCTGCATAATACTATCTCCCTTATTAAAGACTGCGGTGATGGTATTCTCGAAATTGGTGCTGGAACATCAATATCGGAGCTAAATCGATATTGTACTGAGAATTCTTTTTCAGGTACGGAGTGGTCTGGTGGTCTGCCGGGGTCAGTCGGCGGCGCGATTTTTGGTAACGCCGGTGCCTTTGGTGGTGAGATCAAAGATACTGTTAGTGAGGTGATAAGTTTTGATTATCTGAGTGGTGAGACGATCAGACGGAACAATTCTGATTGCGAATTTAATTACCGTGATTCTGTATTCAAGTCGAAAGAACTATCAGAAATAATTATCAGTGCTAAATTTCAGTTGAAAAATGGAAATCATGATGAGATTGCGGCGGCAATCGATAAACACATTGATTATCGCAAGCGGAAACAGCCGCTTGAATATCCAAATATCGGTAGCATTTTCAAAAACGTTCCAGTTGGACTTGCTGGTAGTGATCTGATCGAAAAAACAAAAGAAAAAATCAAAAACGATCCATTTCCAGTTATTCCTACAGCTTACTTAATTTTTCTGGCCGGATTGGTTGGTTATAAAGTTGGTGGTGCTCAAATTTCAGAGAAACACCCAAACATGATTATAAATGCCACCGGACAGGCGACCGCGGCTGATGTAAAAAAACTGATTGCACATGCCCAGAAAACAATCGCAGAAAAATTTCAGGTTCACTTAGAGCCCGAGGTGCGGATTTTGAGCGAAGATGGTCAATATCTCAGCCATTTCTAATTATTTTCTGGGATAATTAGATCTAGGTATATATAGAAAGGATAAAATGGTAGATACAGATATTCAGCCGTTGAGTGAGGCAGAGATAGCAGCAAAATTAAAAGAGCTGCCTGCTGACTGGGAGTACAAAGAGAATAAAATCAGCAAGACCTTCGAGTTTGAGAATATGATGGATGGCATCAGATTACTCGATAAATTAATTCCGTATTGCAACGAAATCGATCATCATCCCGACATTGTCATAAATTTTAAAAAATTCAAATTCGAGTTGACTCGCTGGGATGCCGGTCAGAAGGTGACGCCCCGGGATTTTCTCATCGCCATGAAGATAGAAGAATTACTTTTATAATTTGTTTTTAAAAACAAAAAACGCTTCTTTTCCGGAAGCGTTTTTTTGGGTAGCTCTAGGAATTTTTTCAAACTGCTAGACCTATAGTGCGCTAGCGATTGCCCCTAGGCGATTCCAGGAACTTTGCCCTGAGACAACACGCAGGACGCGCGGGTAGAGTATGTGGCTTTCGCGATGATGCAGTAGGCGAATTTTTTTGACCAAATCGATGCCGATCAGATTAACAGCTTTGCTGACCTGAGCGTAATTTTCCTTCACTCCATTTTCGTATTCAGAAATTAATTTCCCTATTAACTGTTGAGTCTCGCGATATGCTATCCTGATCTGACGAACTTCTGGCTCAAAGCCGTATTCGACAAGCTCCGGGAAAAGCAAGTCTTCTTCGTGACGAAAATGCCTATCTATTGATTTTAAATTTTTGACTAGTTGGTCCAGTAGCTGCCACTGTTCGACGGTTACACATTCGAATTTTCCACAACTTTGAAATTTGTTCTTTGTTTTTTCCAGTGTGGTCACAATCTGGCTAATTTTTTGTTGCTTGTTGAGCAACAGCTTGATCGGGTGTTTTTTGCCGAGATGATCGACTGTTTTTGATAGATTATCTCGATGAATCCTTCCGTGATAGTTTGAGAGATAACTTTCAAATTTGAAGTCGTCTGTCTTTTTCATTTTTGATAATTTTGATGTCATAAACCTCCTAATCAATATTCTTAATATAAGACTATTTTAGTCCTAAATAGAAAAGGTTGTCAAGAAATCATTGGAGCATTGGCACAATTTCATTTAACAGGACTGTTATTTTTCATAATTTATGATAATTTAATACTTAATTTCAGGACAATGGGCCTTCTTGGTGTCTTCTTGTTACTTATTGGTCAAGCTCATGCACTTCACGAATGCGCTAATTCGCGCTAAAATGTAACTAGGTTCTCATAATTAACTAATAAAACATTATGGCACTTAAGACAGAACGGGCTTCTTCAAAGAAAATAATTTTTTGGCTTTTTTTGATTGTTTTTATCTGGTTGGCGATAACACGACTCGATGAAACGGGGCACACTCTGACGATACTTGCTAGTGGAAGATGGTACTGGATAGTTCCGGCGCTGATTTGCCAGGTCGCCTTATTCCCATTTTGTTCTCGATATATCGATTATGTCTTCCGAATATTTAACATAAAACTTGGCTGGCGCAAAATCTTTCCAGTCTATGTCGCTTCAAAATTTACAAATGTTGCTCTGCCAGTCGCTACTTTTGGCACCGTCGGCATATTTTTACGCAACAGCAGAAAACAGCAAGTCTCGACTCTAAACACGGGGATTGGGATCTCGCTCGTGATGTTTTTCGATGTCGCTGCTTTTGTCGTGGTGGCACTGGCCTCACTTGGTATCCTGTCACTTTTTGGCCAGACCATAACATATCTTAATATTACACTTTTGATATTAATTACTATCGTTTTGTTGGCGGGATTTTTTATCTGGAAACTATTGAAAGAACGAACGCCGCCGAATAAATTTGTTCTTTGGATTATCAAGCGGATTGCCAAACTGGGCGGATATAAAAATGTCCAGATAAGCGAGATTGAAGCGATTTTTGCTGAGGTGGGTGCTGATGTTGTGAAAAAAAGCCACGAGATCTGGTCAAGCCTGTGGTTGGCGATTGCTGTTCACCTCATCAACATGTTGACACTCGGTCTAATCTTTCTCGCATTTTCTGGTCATCTAAATATTTTGGCTGTTCTAGCGGCCTACACTGCCGGCATACTCTACACCATTGTCTCAATCACGCCTCAGGGCGTTGGGGTCGTCGAGACAGTTATGATTGCCACCATTCACTCTTTTGGTTTTGACCTGTCGACCGCGGCTGTTATAACCTTAGTCTTCCGCAGTATTCTTTATTGGCTACCAGTGTTTCCCGGTTTTTATGCTTTTAGCCGGCTTGAACTCAAACCGGAACAATTGGTTTAAAACTTGTTTAAAACAAAAAGGAGGTGCAAATGATTAAGGCTCTCTACAAGCTGTTTCTGGGTTTACTTGTCGCGCTTTTTATCGGTTTTGGGATCTCGGTTTTTTATTCAGCACCGAAGATGCCAGATTATCCAACCACACTAGAAAACGTTGGTTCGAGTGTTCCGACCTTGGCTCAGCAAAAAATTAATAGAGATTATGATAAGCAGCAAAAAGTTTATCAGACTGATGTTGCCAAATATAATCGCAATGTTTCGGCGATTGTGATCTGCGCCAGCGTGGTTCTGTTGATTTTGAGTCTTACTGTTCTGATCAACGTTGCAATTATTGGCGACGGAATTTTGCTTGGCGGTATTTTTACTTTAAGCTATGGAATCATCCGTGCTTTTATGAGCGAAAGCAATAAATATCAATTTGGTGCCGTCACTGTCGGTCTGATAGTCGCCTTGATTCTCGGTTGGTGGAAATTTTTGCGAGCCGAAAAAAGAAAATAATCTCAACTTGACTTCATAATTTCATAGAAAATAAAAAAGGAGCGGGGATGTCAGACGAAAATTCGGTCAAGTTTATAAAATTGCGCCGATTGAATTTGGTCGCGATGGTTTTGCATTTTTGTCAGGGTGTGGCAGTTTTGATTCTGACGACGAAATTCAGTCTGCCAATAATGTCCTCGTTTCTGAAGTACGATCTTGTGGCTGGAAAATTGGTTCCAAATCCAAAAGATCTTTTTACTGTTCAGATTGGTCCACTCGTTGCAGCCTTTTTCTTTCTTTCGGCCTTGGCGCATTTGATCGTGATTTTGCCGAGATTCAACGATTGGTACAACAAAAATCTCAGTAAACACATTAATATCGCTCGCTGGATAGAATACTCTCTGAGCTCGACGGTAATGATCCTTGTGATCGCAATGTTGGTCGGCATTTATGATGCTTCAGCTCTGATCGCCATCGCCATTCTCAATGCTTCGATGATTCTCTTCGGCTGGCTGATGGAACTCCACAATGGTTCGACTTCGCTCACCACAGGTCAGAAGGTAAATTGGTTACCATTCATCTTTGGTTGCATTGCCGGTATCGGTCCATGGCTGGCGATCGGACTCTATCTTTGGAGTCCTGGTGCAAGTGCACATGCGCCAAATTTTGTTTACTGGATTTACTTTTCTATCTTTCTATTTTCAATTGCTTTGCCCTCAACCAATATCTTCAATATAAAAAAGTCGGCAAGTGGTCCGATTATCTCTACGGCGAGCGTGCCTACATTATCCTTAGTTTAGTCGCCAAATCACTCCTTGCCTGGCAAGTCTTTGCCGGAACCCTGAGACCGTAATTAGGAGATAGTGGATAGTCTATCGTTTATAGGGAGTATTATTTTACTGATCACTATCTACTATCTACTATCTACTATTTACCCTTTTATCCACAGTGGTTTTGCATTTATTATATTTTTAGCGTATTAATATAAATAAGGATCAAAACAGAGCATAGGTGTCTCACTAAAAAGTAGCACCGTGCTCCAGACGCGCGACACAAAGGAGTCCCGCTCGTGTACAACCCAGACTATCGTCCGCGGACCAAACCGTTTTCCAAAACCGGCTGGTGGAAGTCCAAGGCGATGGCCCGCATTCCTCGTTCGAGACGGAAACGCCGATGGCGGCGCTGGTGTTGATCGCGATCGTCAGACTGAAATCGAGCCGTCAGGGTGGCGGCTAGGGAAGAGAGATTACCCGAGAACGCTAGGGAGGTGATCCAACTCTTGCAACGGAGCTTGGCAAGCTACCGCCAGAGTGGTTTTGAGCCATGCTTACCTGAGATTTCTCAGGAGTGCACTTTCGCCGGGGGGCGCGTTTGAGACGCGTCCCTCGGAAAGGATCTCAAAAAATATTTTTTCAAATAAATAAGTGGTCGGCCGAAATCGGTTGACTACTTGTTGTTTGATTGAAAAAAACCGAATTTTATTCTACAATCAAATTTGCTAAACATAAAAAAGGAAACAAGATGATTGAAATTTTACGCAATATGTGGCGACGAAAATTTAGAACTTTTTTAACAGTTACCGGAATTACTATTGGTATTTTTGCTTTTACTGTCATGGGCAGTATGGCACTAAAACTCAATAAAATGATCGATGGTGGCAAACGCTACATTACTGGCCAGATTACAATATCGCCAAAGGGTTCAAATTTTATGTCTGGCGGAGGCGGTGCGACTTTGCCGCTAGATACATTAAATAAAATTGCACAAGTAGATGGAGTCAAAGCTGTTGCTGGCGGAGTCGAGCTTTCACTCGACGAGCCTGATCCTGATAATCCGACAGGGGCAATGAGTTTTGGTGTACCACCAACGATTGAGGGCACAGATCTAGAAAGTAGTTTCAAAAATCGTAATTGGCAGACCCTGGATATGAAAGAGGGCAAGATGATCGAAAAAACTGACCCGGAAAATGCCATTGCCATCGGCATTTCTATTGCTATCGACAAAGGCTGGCACCTAAATGATATCGTGACAATCCGCGGTCGTGAATTTAAAGTGATCGGGATTATGGAAAAAACCATGACCGGACCAGATAGTTATGTCATGATGAATATCAAGCCGGCGCGTGAACTTTACGTCGCATCGAACCCATTTCTAAAATCTCTCAAGGAACAATCAGAACAAGCCGAGTCCTTGACCGCCAAACAGATTGCGGCATTACCGGAGGCGAGTCGGACTCAGATTATTCAAGCCAAGTCTTTCAAGATGGCCGATGTTTCAACCATGGGAGCAGTTTCATGGAAGGACGGAGCAAATTCAGAAACAGTCGCCAAAAGAATCAAAGACCAATTCAAAACCGAGGTTATCGTGCTATCGCCGAAACAGATGGGTGAGGTCATCGACAAAGCCTCGGCAACGATGAATGCCGTTGTGCTCGGCTCCGCACTACTTGCCCTTATTGTTGGACTTTTTTCTATTGTAAATACGATGATAATGTCAATCTCTGAACGAACCAAGGAAATCGGTATCAAAAAAGCACTTGGTGCGTCTCACGGTTCGATTGCCTTGGAATACACCATGGAAGCAGGAATAATCGGATTGCTCGGTGGGGCCAGCGGCTTGATCCTTGGTGTGATAACGGCCAACGCTATCAACGAAAAAATGGCCAGCAAAGGGGCGGAGATATTTTTACTTGAACCAAATTTTCTCATCTCTGTTTTAATCTTTTCATTTGTTGTCGGAATCGTTGCCGGAGTTATTCCAGCATTTCGAGCGGCAAAACTAAAAGTAGTCGAAGCAATCCGCGAGCTTTAAAATATTTTTTTAAATTAATTTCTGAAAGTACAAAATGAAAAAAATAATTGTTGAAGCAAAAAATCTGAAGAAAAAATATAGAATGTCTAAGACAAATATTGTCAAAGCTCTTGACGGTGTCGACCTGACTGTGATGGAAGGAGATTTCTCGGCAATAATCGGGCCATCCGGTTGTGGAAAGTCAACACTGATGCATATTCTCGGGCTTCTAGATCGACCGGACGAAGGCAGTCTGACAATCGATGGGCATGATGTTTCAAAACTAAAGGATAATATTGCTCACAAAATCCGGGCCAAAAAAATTGGCTTTATTTTCCAAGGATTTAATTTAATCCCGACTTTGACAGCCTTGGAAAATGTTGTCTTAGCGGGCAGATATGGCGGGCTGAAACCAAAGCGGCGACGAGAAAGAGCGATCGAATTGCTTGATATGGTCGGATTGAAAGACAGACTGAACCACCGGCCAAATGAGCTTTCTGGTGGGCAACAGCAGCGTGTTGCTATTGCTCGATCACTTGTAAATGACCCGGCAATTATCCTGGCTGACGAACCAACCGGTGAACTAGATACTAAAACCTCGTTGGAAATAATGGAAATGCTCAAAAAACTCAATAGAGAAAAAAACAAAACATTTTTGCTGGTAACCCATAATCTCGAAGTGGCCAAAGAATGCAAGAAAACCATCCGACTCAAGGATGGAAAAAACGATTAGGTTTTTTGTCAAATTCAACTTTACTCATATCTTAGAGCGTCGACCGGGTTCAATCGAGCAGCCTTTATTGCCGGACCAAGTCCGGACAAGAGACCGATCAGAGTTGTAAAAGTGATGACGCTGACAACCAGCCACCAAGGGAATGAACCGAGATTGTCGAGAGGGATATTGGCGTTGGTGACATATTTTTCAGCTAATACTTTTGCGAGCTGTCCGATGCCATAGCTTAAGACCAAGCCACAAAGTCCACCGATGAAACCAAGCCAAGCGGCCTCAAATGTGAACATTCGACGGATTACTGCTCTCGTCGCGCCACAAGCACGCATCACCCCGATCTCACGAATTCTCTCGTACGTTGCCATCACCATGGTGTTGATAATTCCGATGGCGGCGACAAAAAGCGAGATTCCGGCAATTATTCCAAGCACTATCCCGACTGTAGTCATAATTTCATTGATCTGATCGAGCATCTCCTGTGCAGTCGTCGCACCATAACCAAGTTTTGTTATTTTGTCAGCGACTTGACCAATCTTGGCAGTATCATCTACTTTTAACATTAGTGAGGCGTATCCCTGATCAGCAAAATTATCCTGTTTCGTCAATTTCATCGTCGAGAGTGACTGACAATTATTGTTCTGACTTTGTTGGCAATTCTTCGTGGCGGTGTCATCCCACTGCCAGCTGACCTGGGTGTTTAGTCGTCTGGCCCAAGCGATGTTGATATAATTTGCTCCATCTCCGACAGTACCGTTATTTGCTACACCAACTATTTCGGCTTCAATATCTATACCCTTGTTGCTTTGTGACTTATACCAACTTTCATCAGCATTTGCCGGTGGTTTTTCTGGTGCCGGTCCCCAGTCGATGCCCGAGCCTGGTCCTCCCATCTTGGAATTAAAAATTACTTTTTGGCCGATTAACTCCTTTTCCTTGCCATTTTGTTTGAAGTCATCAAGAAAACGTGACCCGACAACAATTTTATCCATATCGGAGCCGGTAATGTTGCGACCAGCAATCAGTGGCACATCAAAAACCGCTGTGCTAGGATCAAAAGCAACAACGCTGGCCCAGGTCTTTCTGTCTGACCCTGCCAGTTTCATCGTATTGGCATTGACAGTCAAAATCGGCGAAGCGGCTGTGACGTTACTAAGTTTTTTCATCTCAGCCACAGTTGCGTCAGTAATTAACTTACCCTCTGACATATCACCGTTGGTTCCCATCAAGCTGCTTCCGAGTGAGTTTGGATCCTTGATTACAGTGACCAGATTGAACGCACCGAGATCATTGAATTGATTGATCAGCGATTGTCTAATCCCGATAATCAGTGACGTCATCAGAATTAAGGATAACGATCCGATGGTGATAGCCGTGATTGTCAGGAAGGTGCGAGATTTTTGACGCGACAAATTTTTAAATGCCAGGCGAAAATAGTCAAAAAATTTCATTTTAACCTCCCATCATGAATCGTAATTATCCGTTTGGCTTCTCTGGCAACTGCCGGATCGTGAGTGATAACTATCAGAGTTATTCCGGCCTCGCTATTTAATTTTTTTAACAAGCTGACAATCTCCCCGCCCTTCTTGGAATCAAGATTACCGGTTGGCTCATCAGCGATAATTGTTTCCGGATTATTGGCGATTGCTCGAGCAATACAAACTCGCTGGCGTTGACCACCGGAGAGCTGACTGGGTTTATGCTCTATTCGATCTTCAAGTCCAACAGCTTTCAAACACTCTAGTGCGCGCTTTTTTCTCTCAGCCGCAGATATTCCGGCCAGGATTAGTGGGACCATCACATTTTCTAGCGCCGTGTACATCGGCTGGAGATTGTAAGACTGAAAGATAAAACCGATCTTTTTGTTTCGGTAATTCGATAAAGTTGCGTCATCAAGACGGGCGATGTTGGTCTCATCAACTAAAACTTCACCCTGGTCGACAACGTCCAGGCCTCCGATGACATTTGCCAGAGTGGATTTGCCGGCACCGGACGGTCCTGTGATGGCGATAAAATCACCCTTATCAATTTTTAAATTCACATGGTCGAGAGCAAAGATTTTTTCCCCGCCGAGTTCGTATGACCTTGTCACATTTTTAAGTTCAATCAAATTCCTCCCTCCTTGAAAAAAAATGTATTATTGATCGTTTTCCTGATATTGATCGGCTTCGCCGGCTGGCTGTTGGGACGAGGTCAGAATTTTCCAGAGAAAAAGTGCCGCTCCGATAAGAACGGCGAGAATACTGATGATAGTATTTCGCAACAGATTTGATGATTTTTTCATATTGTTAAGATTATATCACCCCCAAGTTTTATTTTGAAGACAGGGATTGCTATAATAACAGAAGGTTGGAATTTCAAAATTCTAATGTCAAATTCCCAATAAAATAATAGGACTTACGCGTTTGAATTATTCCCATATTTGTCATCCCGCACTGTAAGCTTGAGATGCGGGATCTTGAGCTATTATTATAGTAAGATCCCTGCTCTCCAGCCACAGGCAGGGATGACATGAACCGCGTAAGTTCTAAACAAAAATGTCAAAGTTTGTGAAATAAAAATCTGACATTTGCAAATTTGGATTTGGACATTTAATTAGAAATTAGAAATTAGAAATTAAGATTTTATAACATGTCCAAACCGTTCGTTGTAATAATTTCCGGTGTTGCAGGATCGGGTAAAGACACACTCATCGAAGAGCTGTGGTCTCACCCCGAGCTTTTTGAAGTCGCTGTTTCATACACAGATAGACCGATTCGACCGGGAGAAATTGAGGATAAAAATTATCACTATATTAGTAAAACAGAATTTGATACCGGTATTAGAAAGAAAGAGTTTGTCGAGTGGGAGACGGTTCGAGGTGAGTATCGATATGGTCGGAAAAAAGCTGATCTGAAGAGAGCTTTTCGATCTGGTAAGACGGTCATCATGTCAGCCGAGCCACTTGGTATGCTGAAGTTTAAGAAGATCTATGATGTTGCTTCGATATTTATCATGCCGCCAAGTCTGGATGTGGCGATCGAGAGATTGAAAAAACGTGGCAATGACACTGCGGATGGATTGAAAAATCGGACCGATCGCTATCGATTGGAAATGTCGTACAAAAACCGCTATGATCGCGTCATCATAAATGACGATCTTGAAACCGCCCAAAAAGAACTCCTGCACGTTATCAAGGAAGAAAAAGAAAATCATCAACGTCTGCATGCCACTAGAAAAGCAATTTTTGGTCTAGTAGCTATTTTTCTGCTGACTGGCTCAGCCTATGCATATAATTATTCGATACGTCAAGAACAGGCCAAAAACATTGCTGTCGCATTTCCGCCAGGAGTATCAGGTTCAGACACTGATGATCAGCCTGATTCCGATCAGCCTGAGTCTGACCAGCCAGATACAGATTCAGCTGCTGTAACTCCATCGCCTCTGCCATCAGCTGAAGCGAAAAAGAAGGTCACCACAACTCCGCCAAAGACTCCGACCAACGAAGAAGTCGCCGCAACAACAACAAAAAATTCTGATGGTTCGACGACGACGACTGTCTCAACTGGTGGCGTCATCAGTCAGACAGAATTGAACACACTACAAAATTCAACTGCAATAATTTCTTCACCGCTCAACATCCCTTATATTGACCAGACTGGTAGCTATGGTGATCTTGGCACAATTTTAAAAAATTATTTAAACTCAACACTAAAATGGCAAAGTGAGATTTCAGAGATGAGGGGGATTATCGTCGAGAATGCTGGAGCGACCGGTTGGAACGGTCAGTATCTCGGGTCATATATTACTTCTTCAAGTGGAAAGATATCTAGTGCCGAGGGTATCATCGTTCTAAACACCTACTATATAGAAACGCAATATTGCACTGGCAGCAACAATTTTGATGGTTGTCCAAATGAATACGCCAAACTCGTTCTTTCTCACGAATATGGTCATCATTACACGCTTTATCACAAATGGCTGGATTGGAATCTGGGCAACGGTGTCAGATTTCCTGATAGCTACTACTCGATCAGGCCACTGACAAAGTTGACTACGGCTCCGGATTATTCGCTTGGCTGGTCCAATTGCGATGCCGAAATCATCGCTGAAGATTATTCCTACCTCTACTCTGGCTACGGCTTGCAGGCAATGCACTCGACATATGGCTATCCCTCTGCGGCGACCAAGTCTTGGCTTGATAACATCGGCTCGGTCGTGCCTACAACGATCGTGCCGGTAAACACAGCACCGATAATCACCATTACTTCACCGAGTAATGGAGCGACACTTTCCGGTAGTGTTGATTTTACTGCAACAGCGACGGATGATGTCGGTGTCGCCAATGTCTCTTTCTATATAAATGATAATTTGATTGTGGCGGATACCTCATCACCGTATTCGACTACCTTGAGCACAACTGGTTATCAAAATGGCGATTACGTTCTGAAGGCGGTTGCTTCAGACGGGTCGCTCAGCTCGACAAGTTCGATCACGGTACATTTTGCCAATACGATCGTCGATGCGACCGATCCAACAATCTCAATTTTAAGTCCGACAGACAATCCATATACTCTGACTGGCACAAGTTTAAATATGTCAATTGTTGCTACCGATAATATTGCTGTCGATCGTATCGAGTTTTATTTCAATGACTCACTACAAAAGAGCTGGAGTGTATCTACTTTAAATCTGAAGGTTTCATTTCGAGGCTTATCTGCCGGCACGTATACACTGACATTTAAGGCCTACGATGCTGCGGGCAATAGCAGTGACACTAAAATGACAGTCGTCAAACCCTAAACTAAATCTGTTGATACTACGACGCCTAAAGTATTTTTTTGTCGGCTGAGTAATTAATTGAAAAATAAATAAGCTCTCAGACAGAAGAAATTGAACTGTTGATAAATATTTTAAATAGCCACTATATATAGTGTTTATGACAGTAATGATACCACTATATATAGTGGTTATTTAATTTGACAATTTGACCGAACAAAACTTGAATGGTAAAATCAGTAACACAGCGAGTAAGCCAACAAGCTTATAAGCTGGTAAGTTTACAAATAAATAACTTAGAAGCTGACAGGCTAATGAGCTTATAAGCTGAAAAAACGGAGGGAAGATGTTTAAGAGAGTGCGCAAAAGAGATGGTAAAATAGTCAATTTCGATTTGACAAAGGTTGCCTACGCTATCGGCAAAGCGGGCAAAGCTACGGGCGAATTTGATGAGGGCGTCGCCAACAAATTAGCCGAAAAAGTTGCCAAAAAAGCTGAGGAATCAGTTCGGCGCAAAACCCCAACGGTCGAGGAGGTTCAGGACATTGTTGAGGAAGTTTTGCTCGAGTCAAAATACAAAAATACGGCCAAGGCCTACATCATATATCGTGAAAAACACGCCGAGATGAGAACTCTGGCTGAGACTCAGAGAGTCGAGTTGATGGATCAGTATCTCGAAAATACAGACTGGCAGATCAAGGAAAATGCCAATATGGCTTACTCCTTGCAGGGTCTAAACAATTACATCGCTGGTGAAGTTTCCAAGAGCTACTGGCTCAACAAAATATACACGCCGGAAATCTGCCGAGCAAACTCTGATGGTGATATGCACATTCATGACCTTTCAATGCTCTCAACCTATTGCGTTGGCTGGGATTTGCAAGATATTATAACTGTTGGTTTTCGTGGTGCTGAGGGTAAAATTGAATGCAGACCGCCAAAACATCTTGGCACGGCCCTAGGGCAACTGACAAACTTTTTTTATACTGTCCAGGGCGAGTCGGCCGGTGCTCAGGCCGTTTCAAATCTCGATACTCTTCTGGCCCCATTTATCCGCTACGACAAATTAAGTCGCGATGAAATCAAACAACAGATGCAGTCGTTCATTTACAATATGAATGTACCGACACGTGTCGGGTTTCAGACACCGTTTACAAATGTCACTCTGGATCTGATCTGTCCGAAAATCTTGGCCGATCAGCCCGTCGTCATTGGTGGCAAACCGCAAAAAGAAAAATACGGCGAATTTCAGAAAGAAATGGATCTGTTCAATGAAATTTTTGCCGAGGTCATCTCTGAAGGCGATGCCAAAGGTCGAGTTTTTACTTT
>PEZW01000024.1 GCA_002773985.1 Candidatus Berkelbacteria bacterium CG10_big_fil_rev_8_21_14_0_10_43_13 | reverse complement strand
AATCTAGGTGCTAAAAGTAATTGATTGTGGTATCCTAGAGCCATTAATCAACTACTTATCTACAAGGAATTGTAAACAATGGCTAAAAAAACTGTCCCAACTGTGATTCAAACCAAGTAAAAAAGGATGGTCGTCAGACCGGTCGGCAGCGATACAAATGTTGCGATTGTGGCAAAAGATTCCAATCAAAAAATCGCCCTGAGAAATTAGAACGAAAAATCTATGATCAGTATGCCAACGACCGTAAAACATTAAAAGTCTTAGCCAAAGAAAATCATCATGGTATTGGCTGGGTCAGGTCCAAACTACAAAAAGCCCAAACTCTTAAAAAGGAAATCCAGCCCAATGGCTATGTCTTCGTCGCAGCTTGCACTTTCTTCGGCAGAGCTTGCGGCTACGTCATCTTCAGAGTGCCAAGACTTAAGAAAAATATCTACATTAATTCGATCATGTTTGAAACAATTTATGAATACCAGAAAGGCAGAATTAAAGTCCAGCAGCTTGGCTTTACGATTCAGGCGATCGTCCTAGATGGCAGACCCGGAGTGAGAAATCTGTTCAGTGATATCCCAGTCCAGATGTGCCATTTTCATCAGAAACAGATCATTAGGAGATATTTAACTTGCAATCCTAAGTTGGAAGCCGGCATTGAATTAAAAGCGATCGTTGAAACGCTAGCCAACACCACCGAGGAAACATTCACCAGTCAATTCACAGTCTGGTGTGACAAGTGGGATTCTTTCTTAAAAGAACGTACAACCGATCCATTAACCAAGAGGTGGTCGTACACCCATAAACGAATTAGGTCAGCCAGACGGAGTCTTAAAATCAATTTACCATTTCTATTCACTCACCTGGCATATCCGGAATTAAATATCCCAAATACGACCAATTCGCTGGACGGCAGTTTCAGTTTCTTAAAGGAAAAAACTAACATTCACCGAGGTATGAATAAAGAGAACAAAAACAAGATCATTGAGTATTTATTGAACAATTAGGGGTTAAAAAACACCTAAAAATCGCTATTAAGCCGTATTTCTTCTTGGTTTTGCCCGTCTCGGTGTTTTTGATCTTTTCTTTGAGTTTCATTGTTGGCTGGAAAAAGTTAAGATAGAGGCGCCACTCATTGGCATAAAGATCATTGAGAATATTTAGTTGTTTATCTGTCTCCAGCCTAGAATAGCCAACCAGCTGTCTGATGGCTGTCCAATTCTTCTGTTCAACATGAGCATTATCATTTTTATGGTAAGGACGGCTTCTTGTCAAGGTGACCTTGTTTTTTTCACAATATCTTTTCATCTGCCAGTTGATAAATTCAGAACCGTTATCAGGATCAAGCCCCTTCATCCTAAATGGTAATCTTTTTCTAATTTGATCCATTCGTGTTACGGTTGCTTTTTCGCCTTTGCCCGTGGTTGCTCCCTGTTCAGACCAGCCAGTGGCGATGTCGACTAAATCTAAGCTGTAGACGAATTGACATTGGACCGTTTCACCACAATGTGCCACGGTATCAGTCTCAAACCAACCAGGTTCAGTTTCTTCCCATCGGCCATATCTAATAGCTATTTCATGTTTTAAAAGGCTACCCGGTCTGGTTGTGCCACCAATTCTGATCAGTGATCTTTTCAACTCCTTGGATAATATTTTCTTGACTGACCCAAGACTGATTTTTAAAAGTTTTTTCTGAACCTCATCATTAATATTCAGACGATTAAAAACAATTAGTTTTTCCAGTAGATCAGGAATGAACGGATGAAGCCGTTCCCCACAGACTTCATCGGCGGCTTGCCATAATACTTTTAAAGCATCAGTGACCGGTTGATCGTAAATCTTTTTTCTTGGCTTATACCGTTTCCATTTCTTTAGTAGAGGTTTATTTAAAAGATCAAGAGCATACTTTCTGTGATATTTTGTAAAACAACAAAAGTCATTTAAAAGTTGTGTTTTGTCTTTTTTGTCAGCCTTCCAGTATTTTTTCTTGACTTCAATCAGATACTCTCTTTTTGATAATTTACTCATCATTTGCTTTCTCTCCAAGCTTTGTTTAGAAACTTGGAAGTGTAGCAAATTACGGTAAGATTTTCGACTATCTAACGATACTGATTTCAGTAACATTTTTAACTATCTAACGAATCAGCTCATGGTAAGATTTTTCGTTATCTAAGTCGTGCCATTGACAACTTACCACACTCTTTGATATGATTGCATCATCACGATGAGAGGCTACACTTAAGGTTCCGTCCGAAGGTTAATGCCTCTCTTTTTTATTGCCCATCTTTCTGTTGACAAATTTAGACATTATTTGCTATGATAAATGCATCATCAGGGAGAAAACGAGCCTCTAGCCATGTGCTAGATGAGTGCACGCCTCCCTTTTTTGTTCTCCAGAAATCCTCTATCATCTTCAATATAAATTTTATATTTGTCAAACGGTCGAAGCAGTTTCGACATCGATTTTTTGTTGGGAATAATAACTTTGTGTAATTCATTATTTCCTTCTAAAAATCTGTGCAGACAGGCAAAATCTCCGTCGCCAGAGACAATAACAGCCTTGTCATAATTTTTATACTCAACCGTTGCAGAATGCAATACTAGCTCGGCGTCAATATTACCCTTTGGTTTTCCGAAACTATCTTTCACAGTTTCTTTAAAAACCAGTTCGTAGCCAAATGACTTCAATTCTGAATATAGTTCTCTGTTTTCACTGATATAACCAATAAAAAGCAAGGCTTTTGATACATGGAATTTGCTCTGAAGATAAATTCTAAACTTTTTGAAATTGAGTTGCCAACCGTGGTAGATTTTCTTGCCATGCCGAATGATATCTTTTTTAGTTCCTAAATTCAAATTCTGACTATCAATAAAAGCGTAGACAATGTCTTTGTGTTTGGTTCCTCTCCTTCGCACCTCCCCTGCCCGAGGGGAGGTCGGGTGGGGTGGGAGTGCAGAAATGTCAGAGCCTGCCCTGAGCGAAGCAGGGCGAGGTCGAATGGGTGAGGTTTTTTTCTTCTTTGCTGGCATTATTTGTAAACAAAAAAACTTTAATTGTAAACTAATTGTAAACAAAACCGTGCTTACTGATTATTTACCCTGAGCTTGCTTGCCCTGCGTAGCGTTACGTGTAGTAGGGTCGAAGGACTGCTTACCGCTTATTACTTACCAGCTTACAGCTTCTTGACGACCCCCTTATCCGCATCCACCTCTACCATATCGCCTTCTTTAAACACTTTGGTAGCGATTTTTTTTATGATTCAAGAATCATAAATCCTTCGTTAATCGCGTCACAAATAAAATCATCGAGCAAAGATTGGTCGTCAGTAGTTTGCGTTTTGTTCAGGTATTGCAGATACAACACTTTTTTATCTTGCTTGATTACAGCAGGGGGTAAATTTCTGCGCAACATCATCGCCTGCAAGATGAGCCGACCGATACGACCATTGCCATCTACAAACGGATGAATTTGTTCGAAACGGGCATGAATTCCTGTCGCCTGGGCGATAATATCCGTTCGTGATTTGTTGGTGTCCGCGACTAGTTCCTTCATCAGGTCAGGAACTTTGAGGTAATTTGCGGTCGGTATGTTTGCTCCGACAATTCGGACTCCGTGACGACGATAAAGACCAGCCTCATCATTAATACTGTTGAGCAAAATAGAATGTAACTTCAGTATCAGCTCTTCGGTGATTATCTTAGAATTATTTAAATAATCGAAAAGATAGATCAGAGCAGTCTGATGATTTTTGGCTTCCAGCTGCTCGACCAGCGATTTTCCGGCGATCGATGAGTTTTCAAAGAGAATAGCGGCCGTTTCTCCCTCCGACAATGTACTTCCCTCTATCTTGTTTGTTTGATAAGTCAGCTCTAGCAAAAATTCATCAAAAATCTTCTTATTTCCAGAGATCGTTTTAATAATATTTTGATATTTTTTTGATTTGGCGACAATAATTTGTTTTTTGACGGCCAACTCACCAGCAGGAACTTTTCTAACGCCGGTAATGGTCTCAAATAATTCATCAATTTTTGAAAGTGTTTTTGCCCTCGGCTGTGATTTACCATTGATCAAACTATTGAAGGCGACAAAGGACAAGCTGATTTTAGCCGCCAACTCAGTCTGTGTCAGACCGGTAATTTGTTGAATAATCTTTAATTTTTTACTTATATCCATGTTTTGATCTTACACAACTTTATAAAGTTTGTCAATATTTACACAATTTTATAAAGTTTGTCATGCCATTTTCCTCACAATTCCTCGCTCCGCATCCACCTCAACCCAGTCGCCGTCTTTCAATATTTTAGTCGCATTCTTTGTACCTATTATACAGGGTTTTTTCAATTCCCTCGCCACAATCGCAGCGTGACAGATAATACCGCTACAATCATCTAGTTCAGATTGCAACAAAGAAATTGACGAATCAAGACAAATGGATTTTCTTCACTTCTTCCAAAAGTTCTTCCAATCCATCGCTTGTCTCAACTTTATACTCGTGATGATGGTCTATTTCAAGTAAATTTTGTGGGATTGATTTTAGTTCAGTTTGCAAATATGCCTTAATTTCGTCAAGAGTAGGCAACTTATAAAGAAATTTTCCTGATCTGACAACCTCAATTAAAAGTGGTCGTCCAACAATTTTTTCTGACTCCAAGCCGATAACATCCTTGTCTTCCTGTCGATAAACCTGTTTAACGCCAGGGTAACTCAATTTGCCCGGTGCAAATTTGGCAGTTTGAGTGATGATATCGCCATCTTGAAGCTGCGCCATTTTGTAAACTACTTCTAGCTTCGGCGCATCGGCTACTGTGACACCCTCTGTAATAACACAATACATATCGATGGGAGCATTTTTTCTCTCCAGTTCGAGAATTTTATATTCATCAAGATTGCTGGCAGCCATGATTTTGACGTTATTTAATCCCTCCTCATCAAGCCTTCTTCGGGCTTTGAGGGAAATTTCATACATGTCACCGCTATCAATAAAAATCCCCTTGAGTCCACCGCCTTCTGCTTTCAATTCTTTGGCAACAGTAATCGCATTTTTCAATCCCTGATCTGTGTCGTAAGTATCAATCATTACCATCATCTCGTTCGGAAAATACTTCGGGATCGCTCGCATTGCCGTGATCTCATCCGGAAATGACTTGATAAAAGCGTGATAGGCAATCCGCACCGGATGCGGCATTGGAATAGAATATTTTTTGTAAGTAGCAGGAATAGACGCGATTGATGCTGATCCAACAATGTATGAACTTCTATTACATTTCATTGACGACTCAAAGATCTGCGCACGCATCCCGCCGATACCCAGAATGCCATGTGGAGCAGCCGCAATTACGGAGCGAATCACTTTGCTAGCAAATAGTGTGTTGCTAGTAATCGTGTTAGTCAGAAACATTGTAATCAGGTTAGCCTCGATAATCGGCGCCGAAATCCTGACCATCGTCTCGCCTTGAAAAAATATGCTTCCCTCCGGCATCGCCCAAATATCACCGGAAAATTTGAATTTTTTTAAATATTTAGCGAATTTTCTCGTTATTACACCGTTATCAAGCAAAAATTTGATTTGCTGTTTGCTATAACTCCACTTTCTGATCCCCTCAAGTATTTCTTCCAAGCCACTAAAAACAAAGAAGTTACGACAGTCCGGCATGTCTCGAACGAGCAGGTCAAAAGTGGCAATTTGCTTGTCCATCCCTTCTTCAAGCCAGATCGAACCACACGAAAAGATCTGGTTGTACTCGAACAAGCTTAAATCATCGGGTGTAAAAAGATGTGATTGTGGAATATTGTTTGTCATCGTTTTTTTATTTAAGATTTGAAATTATGAAGCGCGAGATCATCTCGAATAATTTCGGTTTACTTTCCGGTTTTAAGTGAAAGAGATGGTCTTTTTCTGGAAATTCTGCGATCTCACACTCAGGAATCAAGTGATATACCTCTCGCAGTTTCGCGGGATAAAGATATTGATCCTTGCCAGTGACGATCGCAAGAGTTTTTGACCTGATTCGTTCAAAATACTTACGATTATTATATTGGAGGGAATCAGCATACAAACCATATCCCATCTTTGTTTTTCCGTAAGACGTACTGTCGAAAAATAAATATCCTTGGCTCTTCCATAAAGAAAGGCCATTTTCACCATGAGTCATGATCGCATAATCTTTATTGTCAAAAATCATTGTTTGAAGAACTAAAAGATTAATAATGCCTGGATTTTTCCCTGCCACGATTGCTGCTCCTAGAGCTGGCCAACTCGAGGCACAAAGACCAATCTTTTTAAATCCCTTTGATTTTAGATGCTCAAGAACAGCTTCAAGCCCTGAAACTATTTTTGTTGTCGTCAAATCGGATAGCTTGCCTTCACTTTGACCATGACCATATGCATCAAAAACCAAGACCGCAATCTTGTTCTTGATAAAACCTAGAGCCATCAGGTTTTTTGATGAATCCTCTTTGTTTGCCCCAGTACCAGGCATGACAATCACAACCTTATCAGTTGGTTTGTATGGTATCGCAAATGTCAGCGATATTTTAAATCCATCTTTATCAGTGACAAAATAATTTTGGACTTCACCTGAATCACCCACAATTTTTGAAATATCATAAATCATTTGCTCTTCTTGGCTCCGGCACATAAATTTTCATTCTTCTTTGTATCACGGATTACAAAAATCTCATCACCAACAATGTTTTCTAAAAACCAACTCTTTTTGGTGGGCGAAAGAGGACTTGAACCTCCACGGGATTGCTCCCATAGCGTTCTGAACGCTACGTGTCTACCAATTCCACCATTCGCCCGTATCAGTTCGTAAAGTAAAAAGTTCTTAAAGTTTATAAAGAAAGTAGATTCTGCCCACACTTTATGAACTTTCTAACTTGAAAAACTTTATAAACTCATTATTTCTTGACACGCTTCTCATCGATGTACCACTTCCCGATCGTATCAAAACGGGAATAAACCTGTGTGCCTGTGATTGACCTGATCCCCTTCACCTGGGGTTTGACGTAATATTTGTAACGAATCGGTTCATAAAATTCGGCAATCGCCCCGGATTGTATCGCGGTGAAAACTTCGTCATATTTAACATTTCTGGCTACAGCATCGGGCAACATCCGGGCGTCTTCCATCAGGATGTCCGAGGCTTTATCTGACCAGCCAGCTAGATTCAGGTCGTTTATCTGACTCGAATGCCAGTATGTATAAGGATCGCGGTCATCACCGAAGTCAAAGCCGTATAATATCAGATCATAATCTTTCTTGACAATGTGGTCCTGAAAACCAGCGCTGTCATAATAGTTGATCTTGACTTTAATATTTTCCGCGGCAAACTTCTTGGCCAGATCAGTCGCTCTAGTGTGTTGTCTCGGAGCATCAAGTGTTGCAAGTGTCAAATTTAATGGTTGATCAAATTTACCACCGGATAAAATTTTCTGCCGAACAGCAACATCTTTCAGTGCGTCTTTGCGCAAATTGAAAATCAGAGCGAGCTCACGCGATGAGTTATAATCGAGTTTGGCGCTACTCGGCGGTTCAGCACCAAAAACGGCATTTGTCTTGGTATCGGTCATAAACTGATTGACCGCCTCATGAATATTGCTAAGGAAAAGAATTGTCGCGCTGTCAAGATAGGGCTTGTCACCAGAGTACGCGTCATTGCGCACCAGATCAACTTGACTGATCTTACCGCCATCAGCAGTGACTGATTTGATAAATTTGAACGGCCCGGAACCGACCAGACTCTTAGAAAAATCGTCTGGGCTGAGATGAGCAGGGATAATTCCAAAATCACAATCAAAAATAAAGGGGCCGTAGGCCTTTTGCAAAACGAATTCAATCGTCTTATCATCGATAATTTCTGTAGTCACTCCCGACCACGTCTTGAAGATGGGGCTTTTCAGGCTCGGATCTTGAATTTTTGCCACAGTCTGGGCCACATCGTTGGCGGTCAAGGGCTGACCATCGCTAAACTGATTGTCGGATTTCAAATGAAAGGTGTATTTCGTCCCATCGCTTGAAATCTCATAGCTTTCGGCCGCATCTGGCAGAACAGTATTTGGTCCCGTCACTTTGACCAGACCCTGAAACATCAGACGAGTGACGCTTTTCTCGGCATCAGTTTTGGCTACAATCGGATTTAGAAATTTTACCTCACCAACCATTGCTTCTGTGTATGCGCCACCCCGATCCGGCGCCGAAACAGTTTCAACTATATAACTTCTGTATGATCTGGCACCCATCAAAACCATAGCGATCAAGAGAAAAACACTCGCACCAATCTTTTCTCGCTTCGTCATCAGGATGTAACTTTTCTTCAAGTTAGCAAAAAATATCTTGGCACGATCATACGTGTCAGTCACAAACAAAAAAAGTTTTTGCCTGCCTCGAGGATTTTTTTGCTCGAGAGGCCAAACCTCTACCTTTCCGTTCGATTTTTGCGATCGGAGCCGAAATTTCAATTTCATAAGTTTCCAAATCTCCTGCGAAATTACAAATTTTAGATATAATTACCAATTAGATGAATCGAATTTGTAATTATGTAATATAAGTAATTTCGTTTAGATTCGTAATTTGGTAGTAGAATTATTTAACAAAGAAGACTGTCGCTACTGCCGACACACAAAACAGAACTGCCACGACAATGGTCGCTGTAAACAGGAATTTTTCAATTCCACGTCTTGAGCGATAAACATTTCCTTCACCACCAAAAGCCGAGCCGAGCCCAGAACCACTTTGCTGCATCAAGACCAATGTGGTCAAGACAACTGCTAGAATAATCTGAATAATTTTTAATGCCATAATTTTAGAATTTCCAATTACCAGTGATTAATTTTCATTTAATGTTCAATAGTCAATAAAGAATGAAAATTAATTCTAAGATTACAACAGATGCGCCCAAAAAGCAATGCAAAAGCCCTTTACCCCTCTGCTCGTCATCCTGAGTGAATCCGCCAAGTGGCGGAGAATCGAAGAAGTTTGTGTAAAATATTTATGAACTAAATACGATTGTCTTGCTCGCAAACTTGCCGAGACTGCTTTTATCAATCTCCAGATGAGTCACCTTCTCAACTCCCCAGCCCATTTTCTGGACAAAATCCTCGACCGAGGCAAGGACTGAATCAGGGGCTGAATTTGCCGTTTGATAGTGCATTGGCAAGACGACTTTGGTCTGCAACTGCTTGACGACTTCGACAGCTTGAGCGGCGTCAATAGTATAAGTTCCGCCGACAGGAATCATCACTACGTCTATCTGACCGATCTGATTTAATTGCTCCGAGGTCAAAATATGACCAAGATCACCAAGATGCGCCAACCTCAAGCCTTCAATTTCATAGACAAAGACAATATTATTGCCACGCTTTGCCCCTTGCACGTCGTCATGAAAAGTCGACACGCCTTTGATCAATATCTCTGGGGACGTTTTAGTTTTTGGGGACGTTTCTCCCTGGAGAGAAGCGTCCCCAAAAACGGCATCCTCAAGAAAAACATTTTCACCAGTAGTATCAATAATTTCCGGATCACCTCCGACACCGGCAATGTAACTGTGATCATGATGACCGTGCGAAACTGTCACGATCTCTGCCGTCAGATCAGCCGGCAAAGCCCCGTACCCCGGATCGTGCGGATCGATGACAATAGTTTTAGTGCTTTCAATCTTAAAAGTCGAATGACCTAAATATTTGATTTTCATCTGCTTTCTCCAATTTTATATTCTTTAATTTCTAATTCTATAATACTACTTTTTTGAGAAAAAATGGTATGACTCCGACCGTTCAACAGAGCTCACGGGGTCGAAATGACAGGGGTGAGTGAGCAATCACCCTGACAAAACTGTTAGCTCCAAATTAAAAGTGCAGTAGATCACGCTCAAAATAGCCCTCTCTCCAAATTAAAAGTGCAGTGCAGTTTTTAGC